>JAIXTR010000532.1 GCA_027483845.1 Caulobacteraceae bacterium
AGTCGGGGTTGCGGACGGCCCGGCAGTCCACGCTCTCGACGATCTCGCTGTGGTCCAGGGCCTGACAGACCCCCGACGCGACCACCGCGATCTGCTCGGCCGCGAAGCCCGGGTTCAGGCCCGCGGCCATCAGGCTGCTGCCGCCGGCCTCGCACGCCGCCTGCAGCGCCGCCAGCCGCTCGCCCTCCCAATGCTGGGGCCGGCTGTAGCCGTTGATGCTGATGACATTTTTGCCGGAGGCCAGCAGGGCCAGGATGTCGGCGTCGTGCGAGCCGTAGGGCGGCGCCAGGCGCGCGGCGTGGATCACCACATCCGCGTCCAGGGCCAGAATCTCGTCCCGATCGCGGGTGGCGACCACCCCGGTGGCCGCCCGCCGGGCGATGTCGCCGGCGTCCCGCCCGACCTTGTCGTCGCCGTAGACGTAGAGCCCGACGAGCTGCATCGCCGGATGGTCGATGACCGCCCGCAGACAGCTCTTCCCCATCGCTCCGGTCGCCCACTGGATGACGCGATATGCCATGCCGCTCCTCGTCTTCAACCGAACGTAGCCGAACGAGTATCGTTATGAAAGTGACTTAGTTCGCGCCTTTTGCCCTCCCGCCGCAGGTGAGGAACTCGCCTCGGGAGGGTCATGCAATCGGCTGATGCGCCAGCCCCGTGATCCGCCGCACGCTGCGGACCACAACTTGGGATGGGGCTTTCTATGAAACGACTTTCAATTGTTCTCGCGGGCGTCGCGGCGGCGGCGCTCCTGTCACAACCGGCCGCCGCCACGCCGGTGACCTTCTCGCAGGGCTACGCGACGTTTTCGCAAAGCGGCTTCAGCGCGGCAGGGCTGTTCGACGGCGGCTCCTATGGCTGGGCGATCGCCGACAGCAACGGCGGCACGCACAGCCAGTCCGCGCTGCTGGTGCTGGCCACGCCGCTGTCCGCCGGGAGCTACGACCTCACCTTCGTGGCGAACCAGTTCTTCGAATGCTGCGGCACGACGCACACGCTGGGCGAGTTCAGCTTCGGCTACACGACCGATGCTGCGCCGACGCTTGGCAGCACGCAGACCCTGGTGACCTACACCGGCGGCAGCTCCCTGACGGGCGCGACCTTCACCTTCGACACCGGCCGCGTCCTCGCGTCTGGGGGCGGCGTCACCGACGCCTACACCATCAACGGGACGATCAGCAGCCTTGCGGCGATCACCGGCATCTTCCTGAACGTTTACGAGAGCGAAGCCGGCTATCCGACCAACGGTCCCGGCCGGGCGAACAACGGGAATTTCGTCGTCACCGAACTGACGCTGGACGCCACGCGCCGCGCCGACGTTCCGGTTACCGCCGGCGTGCCAGAGCCGGCCACCTGGGCCATGATGATCCTGGGCTTCGGCACGGTCGGGACCGCAATCCGGTCGCGTCGCCGGATCCGGATGGGCGCCCTCGCCGGCTAACCCACGTCCCACGGTCGCCGACCCTCACCCGGTCGGCGGCTACTCCCGCTCAGGCGTCGTCCATCTGCCGGTCTGCCGGGACGCGGCGCTCCGCGGGCTCGGCCTCGATCACCTCGAAGGTGACGTCGTGCGGCTCCACGGGCTGGCTGCAGCACGAGCAGGTGACCGCCGGCTCCAGATCGTGGCCGTCCGCCTTGTGCCGCAGCAACAGCGGCGGGCCCTCGGGCGAGACATAGTACTTGTCCCCCCACTGCAGCAGCATCAGCAGCACGGGATAGTAGTCGATCCCCTTCTCGGTCAACCGGTATTCCGACCGCCGCCCGGGCAGCTCATGCGCCCGGATCACCCCCTGCGCCGTCAGCCAGGACAGACGTTCGGACAGGATGTTCGTCGCCATCGCCGTATCGCGGTGGATCTCGTCGAAGCGCCGCAGACCGGTGAAGATCGAGCGCAGGATCAGGCTGGCCCAGCGATCGCCGGTGATCTGGGCCACGTCGACCATCAGGCCGGACGCCGCCTCGGCCGCATGCCGCTGCTGACGCCGGCGGCTGTAGCGGGCGCTCATCCAGCCAACGCCGGGGCCTTCGGTCCAGTCCACGTCGCGGGCGCTGATCTCGTCGCCGCACTTCAGGCAGGTCGGCACGGGCTCGAAGACCTTGCCGCAGGTCCGGTGCCGCATCTTGAGCTGCAGCTTGCCCTCCGGCGCACCCCACCGGCGCTCCCACCGCAGCATCATCAGCGCCGGCCAGTACAGGTCGCGACCTTTACGGGTCAGGCGGTATTCGAACCGGGGTGGGCTGTCGCTGTAGAGGACCTTCTCAAAGACGTCCGCCGCCACCAGCCGCTTCAGCCGATCGCTCAGCAGGGTCTGCAGCAGGCCGGTGCGGGCGCGGAACTGGTCGAACCGCCGGGCGCCGATCCAGGCCGCCTCGATGATCAGCAGGACGGAGGTGTCGCCCACGACCTCCAGCGCGCGCCAGATGGAGCAGGTGCGGATAAACTTCGGTGGCGACATAGCGTGTTCTTCAAGCCCCGGGGATCGGGGTGTCAAGGCTCGCGGAGCGGGTACGGTTCCGCAAGGCGCTTCGGGGTCGCAGACCGCACTGACGCCGGGATGCCCCGCTGAGGTCAGGACGCCGCCACGCCTGACAGCTCACGCCGCAATACCTTTCCCAGGGCGTTCCGCGGCAGCGCCTCGACCACCCGCAGCTTCTCCGGCAGCTTGAAGGTCGCAACCCCCTGCGCCTTCAGGTGCTCGACCAGTTCGGCCAGCGTCAGGTCCTGCTCCGGTCGCAGCGCCACCACCGCGCAGAGCCGCTCGCCCAGCCGTTCGTCGGGATAGGCCGCGCAGCTCGCCTCGCGAACCTTGGGGTGGCTCTCGATCAGCACATCCACCTCGGCCGGCGAGATGTTCTGCCCCCCACGGATGATGATCTCCTTGCAGCGGCCGACGAACCGGTAGTAGCGGCCGCCCGCTTCGGGCGCGATCTCGAACAGGTCGCCAGTGCGGAAGAAGCCCTGGGCGTCGAAGGCGGTCGCCGTCAGATCGGGGGCCTGCCAATAGCCGTCGAAGGTCATCGCGCCGTCGATGCGCAACTCCCCCTCGGCGCCGGGCGCCGTAATCTCCTGCTCGGTCTGCGGGTCGACCAGCCGGGTGCGGATCTTCGACGGGAAGGTCGCCGGCCACTCGACGCCCTCGGCCCCGAAGCGGGGGAAGAACCGGGCGCGCTGTTCAGGGTCGGGGATCGCCTCGCCCGTCGAGAACAGCGAGGTCCCCTCGTTCGAGCCGAAGACGTTCATCACCGTGACGCCATGGCGCTCCTGCCAACCCTTGACCATCCAGGGGGCCAGGGGCGCCGAGCCGGAGCCCAGGCAACGGAGACTTGAGAGGTTCGTGGCCGAGAGAAGCGCGTCGTTGTTGAGCAGCATGTTCAGCACGGCCGGCGGCGCCACCGTGTAGGCCACGCGCTCGTCCTGCATCTGGGCCAGGAAGATCGGCAGGTCGAACGGCTGGTGCTGGATCAGCCGCCCCTGACAGACCAGCCACGGCATAACCATCCCGCCAATCGAGGCGATATTGATCAACGGGAACGGGTTGAGGATCGCATCGCCCGACTGCAGCCCCGCCGCCTCGACCAGGGCCTCGCCATTGACCACCCAGTGATCGTGGTGCCGCGGCACGCCCTTCGGCACGGCCTCGGTGCCCGAGGTCCAGCACAGGGTCAGGGCCTCGCTGGCGTCCAGGTCGGCCGGCGCGGCGTAGGGCTGGCCGGGCGCGGCGCCCATCAGGGCGGACAGGGACAGCACGCCCTCCGGCGCCGCCTCGTCCAAGCTGATGATCTCCGCGTCGGTCACACCCTCCAGCTTCAGGTCGCGGAGCATGGCGGCATGGTCGCAGCCATGGAACAGGCCGGTGGTCAGATAGACCCGGGGCGAGATGGTGGGCAGGATTTGGCGAAGTTCGTGCTCGCGATAGGCGGTCGCCACCGGGCTGAGGATCGCCCCCATCCGGGCGCAGGCCAGGAACGCGATGACACCTTCGACCACATTGGGCAGCTGGGTCGCGACCACGTCGCCACGGCCAACGCCCAGCCCCGCCAGGACATGCGCCAGGGCGTCGACCGCGCGATCCGTCTGCGCAAACGTCAGCCGGCGCGACGGTGACCCGATCAGGGCCGGTCGGTTCGGCGCATCGATCAGGGCTTCCGCCCCGCCGCGGGCCGCCACCGCCGCCCGGAACAGGCTGTCGACGGTCGCCCCACGCCACCAGCCCCTGCGGCGATACTCCGCGACACGTTCCGGGGGACTGGGACGCACGACCTGCTCCTGATTGCGCGAGGGACGCGCAGCGGCGCGCGTCCCGACCCTCAAGCGGTCGCATAGTCAGTATTACAATGCAAGTCGCTCACCATCCGGGTGGACGGCGCCGTGGCTCAGGCCGAGGTCTTGCGACCCAGGCGCAGCATGGTGATGACAGCGGCGGCGGCCGACAGCACGGCCGCGGCGGTGGCGACGGGGTGGGCCTTGGCCTCGTCGATCGCCTTCTGGGCTAGGTCCTTGGCCTCGGCCGGGGCCTTCTCCGACAGGGCGTGCGCCGCCTGGCGAAGCGCCTGGGTCGCCTGGGCGACCGCCTTTTCCGCGTCGTCGCTCAGGCCATCGGCCGCCTGGCGCAGAGTCTTGGCCACGTCGTCGAGGGTCTCGTCGAGGTCGTGTTTGACGGTCTTGGTCAGCAAGCTGGACATGGATCTGTTCCGGGGGGTGGAAACACGACGCCAGACTGTCGGGCCCGTCGCCGCCCTGCCTTGACCGGGATCAACCGGGCCGCCGCAGGGGGTCGGGCCGGCCTCCGTACTGCTACTTAGGGGGCGCTCCGAAATGTCCGCGTGCGCGTCGCACGCCTAGCGTGACCGTCATCGACATGGAGCCCGCGATGACCCTGGCCTACCCCCTCACGGATGACCGCACCGCCCGCCCCGCTTCGGCGCTGACCGAGGCCTTCGATCGCCACGGCGTCCGGATGACCTTCGCCCGCAACACCGAGATCTACGCCCAGGACGACGAGGCCGATCAGCTCTACCAGGTGGTCCGCGGCGTGGTCCGCACCAGCCGCCTGACCGCCGACGGCCGCCGCCAGGTGGGCGACTTCTACTATGTCGGCGACCTGTTCGGCCTGGAGCCCGGGCCCGACCATTGCTTCGCCGCCGAAGCCCTGGACGACTGCGAGGTGATCGCCGTCCGCCGCAGCACCGTGCGCGCCTTCGCCGGCGACGCCGCCCTTGACCGGGCGATCCTGGAAGCCCAGCGCCTGGAGATGGAGCGTCTGCAGGAGCATGTGGTCATGCTGGGCCGCAAGAGCGCCCGCGAGCGGGTCGCCAGCTTCCTCATCGCCATCGCCAACCGGACCGAGGACGGTCCGGCGAACCTCGCCATGGGGCGTCAGGACATGGCCGACTACCTCGGCCTGACCATCGAAACCGTCTCGCGGATGCTGACCCAGCTCCAAGGCGACGCGATCGTCGAGTTCCCGTCCTCGCGCCGTTTCGAAGTCCGCAAGTGGACCGCCCTGGAGGCGCTCGCCGCCTGACGGACGCAGTACCTGTGCGGTCGCAGGCGTTGCGCCGACCGTGTCCTGACCTGGAGCACACCATGCACAGCACCAAGGAACGCCCCGCCGCCCAACTGGCCGTCCGGCCGACCACCTACGCCACCATCCTGGTCCATGCCGAGCCCGGCGTGACCGCGTCGCACCGCGTGGAAGCCGCCGTCCACCTGGCCCGCGACCTCGACGCCACCCTCATCGGGCTGGGCGCCGAAACCTTCGACACCATCCCGGCTTCGGATCCGTTCGGCGGCTACGCCGGCGGCGAACTGATCGCCCTGCTGCAGGAGCAGATCGGCAAGGACCTGGACTCCGCCGAGACGGCGTTCCGGCGCGACGCCGCCGGGGCGAAGATCGAATGGCGCACGATTCAGGATTATCCCGCCAAGGCCCTGGTCCAGACGGCCCACGCCGCCGACCTGATCGTCGCCAGCCCGCGCGGCACGTTGGGCGCCACCCGCCAGGCGGATCCCGCCGACGTGGTCATGGCCGCCGGGCGCCCGGTGCTGCTGGTCCCGGAAGGTCAGCATCACCTGCGCGGCGCCGCCGTGGTGATCGCCTGGAAAAACACCCGCGAGTGCCGCCGCGCCGTCAACGACGCCCTGCCCTTCCTGCAGCGCGCGGAAGACGTCATCGTCCTGGCGGCGGCCGCGCCCGACGAGGTCGATCGGGCCGTGTTTGAAACCGACGACGTGGTCACCAACCTGCAGCGCCGGGGCGTCCAGGCCCGCGCCCTGGTCAGCCCCCTGTTCCAGGAGACGCCCGCCGAGCAGATCGAGCGGGTGGCCAAGCTTAACGACGCCGATCTCATCGTCGCCGGCGCCTACGGGCACAGCCGCCTGCGGGAATGGGCCTTCGGCGGCGTGACCGACAGCTTCCTGCACACGCCAGGCCGCTTCATCCTGCTGGGTCATTGATCCCAATTACGGAGGCCGCCCCATGCTGAGCCATGCCGCTATCCGGACCGGGCTGTTCATGGGGTTGCTCGCCCTGACGGGCTGCGCGACCGCGCGCCCCCACGCCGCGGCCCCATCGGCCGCCGCGTCGAGCGTGCCCCCGCTGCCGACTCTGGACCCTGCCCAGCAGCGGGGTCTGGCGTTCGCGGTCCAGCGCTGCGCGGGCTGTCACACCGTCGGCCTGGACGACGGCGGCGCCCAGGATGGTCCCGCCTTCTACAAGCTGTCGCGCCGCTACAACGCCCTGCAGCTTGAGCGGCGGTTCGCGGAGGTGTCGGCCCACGGCTTCGACCGGATGCCCGCCATTCCGTTCACGTCCGGCCAGGCCCAGGACCTCGTGGCCTACTTCGACAGCCTGCACGGCAACTGAACCGCGGCAGCCCGACGCAGGTGCTGAGGTGGAGACCGGTGCGACGGCACGGGCCATCTTGCCACGACCTCGCTTCGGACCTACCGCTCCACCATGCCGTCGGCGCAAATCCTGCCTACCGGCGCGTCGGCCCGATCGGGTTGGCTCGCCCGCTATGCCATCGCGATCGCGGCCACCGTGGCGTGCGCGGGCCTGAGGCTCGTCTTCGACCCCTACTATCATGACGACCTGGTGTTCCTGCTGTTCGTGCCGGCCCTCCTGGCCAGCGCAGCGGTCGGCGGCCTGGGGCCGACCTTGCTCGCGGGCGCGATCTCGACCCTGTTCAGCATGGCTTTCAGCGGCTTCCGCGGCCTGGACGATCCCGAGATGCTGGTGCGCGCGGCCCTCTTCGCGGTCCTGACCGTGACGATCGGCCTGATCGGCTCGCGCATGCTCCGCAACGCCGAGGCCCTGAAGCACATCGTCGCCGACCTCCAGGCGCGCGAGGCGCATCTGGAGTCGATCCTCGAGACCATTCCCGACGCCATGATCGTCATCGACGAGCGCGGCGTCGTCCGGTCCTTCTCCACGGCCGCGGAGCGTCAGTTCGGCTGGACGGCGGCCGAGATGGTCGGGCGCAATGTCGACCATCTGATGCCGGAACCCTACCGCGCCCACCACGACAGCTATCTCCTGCGCTATCTGGCCACCGGCGAGCGGCGCATCATCGGCATCGGCCGGGTGGTGGTGGGCGAGCGCAAGGACGGCACGACGTTTCCCATGGAGCTGTCGGTGGGCGAGATGCGCTCGGGCGACCAGCGCTTCTTCACGGGGTTCGTCCGCGACCTCAGCGAGCGACAGCAGACCGAACGCCGGCTGCAGGACCTGCAGGGCGAGCTGGTCCACGTGGGCCGGCTGACGGCCCTGGGCGAGATGGCCTCGGCGCTGGCGCACGAGCTGAACCAGCCCCTGACGGCGGCGGCCAATTTCATGAAGGGCTCTCTCGTCCTCCTCAAGCGCCAGCCGCTGGACGAGGCGCGGCTGGCCGACATGATCTCGCAGGGCGCCGACCAGGCGCTCCGCGCCGGCCAGATCATCCGGCGGCTCCGGGACTTCGTGTCCAAGGGCGAGGCGGACCGGCGGATCGAGAGCCTCCCGACGCTGCTGGAGGAAGCCGGAGCCCTGGCCATGGTGGGCGCCAAGGAGCGCAATGTGCGGCTGCGCTATGCGCTCGAACCCAGCGCGGATCTCGTCCTGGCCGACAAGGTGCAGATCCAGCAGGTGGCCTTGAACCTGATCCGCAATGGCATCGAGGCCATGGAGGACTCGTCCCAGAAGGATCTGGTCGTTGGCGCTAGAACCCTGCCCGACGACATGGTCGAGATCTGGGTGAGCGACACCGGCCATGGGATCACCACCGAGGCCGCCGGGCGCCTGTTCCAGCCGTTCATGACGACCAAGACGCAGGGCATGGGAATCGGCCTGTCGATCTCGCGCACCATCATCGAGGCGCATGGCGGCCGGATCTGGGCCGAACCCAATCCCCAGGGCGGAGCGACCTTCCGCTTCACCCTTCCCGGCGTGCGTGCGGAGGAGCTGACGGAAGATGAGTGAGCCGATCGTCCACCTGATCGACGACGACGAGGCGGTGCGCGTCTCGCTGGCCTTCCTGCTCGAGATGAACGACCTGCCAGCCAAGGCCTATGGGTCGGCCGCCGAGTTCCTTCAGGTCGCCGGGGACCTTACGCGCGGCTGCGTCGTCACCGACGTGCGGATGCCCGAGATCAGCGGCCTGGACCTGGTCCGTCGCCTCAAGGACCGGGGCAGCCCCCTGCCCGTCATCGTGATCACCGGCCACGGCGACGTGCCCCTGGCGGTCGAGGCGATGCGGGCCGGCGTGGTGGACTTCATCGAAAAGCCGTTCGCCGACGAGGTGCTGCTGGACTCCATCCGCCGCGCCCTCAACACGCGGGCCGAGACCGACGCCCAGGCCGAGGAGCGACGGCGGTTCGAGCAGATGTTGGCAACGCTGTCGGGCCGCGAGAAGGATGTCCTGCGTGGCGTGATCGCGGGCAAGATGAACAAGGTCATCGCCTTCGAGCTAGGCATCAGCCCCAGGACTGTCGAGGTCTATCGCGCCAACGTCATGAGCAAGACCCACGCGAACGGCCTTTCGGAACTGGTGCGGATCGCCCTGCTCGCGGGCTTCTAGAGGATTGCGCGAGATCAAAGGCGCGACGCGCGCGCCGTGTCATTTGTCTTCCGCATGGACCAACGCACGCCCCGTCTTTCGCCTACGGTCTTCGTCGTTGACGACGATCCTGCGGTGCGGCGCGCCCTGGCCTTCGCCCTCGACATGGAAGGCTTCGCCGTCGAGGCGTTCGAATCCGGCGAGGCGCTCATGCTGCGGCCCCGCCCGGAGGGTCCGGGCTGCCTGCTGCTGGACGAACGGTTGCCGGGCGCGTCGGGCCTCGAGACCCTGCGGCAGCTGCGGGCCCGCGCCGTCGATATTCCCGCCATCCTGATGACGAGCCATCCGAACGCCCGGCTGCGTGAAGCCGCGGCGACGGCCGGCGCGCCGATCCTCGAGAAACCGCTGATGGGCGAGACCCTGGTGGAAAAGATTCAGGATCTGCTGGGTCAAAGGGCCTGAGCTCAGCCTGCGCCGAGCCCTGAGATGAATGTCCCGCGGCTGACGGAGAGACCCAGGCGCAGGCTGCGTCCGATCATCCGCGACCGCTCCACGAACAGCGCCGCCGCTGCGGGCGGGCAGATCTCGGTCGCGGTGCGCGCGAAGAGGTCCAGCCAGAGGTCGAAGTGCTGGTCCTCGATCCCAGGGGCCCGCGCGTGAGCGGCCATGGGCGAGCCTCGGAACCGGCCGGTCGCCAGCAGGACGGACGACCAGAAGTCGCAGAGCTTGTTGAGGTGGGCGTCCCAGTCATCGATCGAGGCCTCGAAGACCGGCCCCAGAACAGGGTCCTGCCGCACGCGACCGTAGAAGGCGTGCACCTGACGCCGGATCAAGGCCTCATCGACCCCGGCCGCGAGGCCAGGGCCGATACGAGAATGCGCGGTGTCGTCCTGCGTCACGCGGCGTCCCGCCAGTGCGGCTGGAGCTGTTCGTGCGGCCAGACGGCGGGGATCTTGGTCACCTCGACCAGGCCGGCCAGTTCATTGGCGAAGCCGTGGTTCACATCGCGGTGGTGGGCCTCGTCGGCGCGGACCACCTCGACCACGTCGCGCAGGGTCGCATCGAGCGGCAGGTTCCAGTAGCGGATGGCCAGGGCGGGCGCCTGGACGTTGGGCGAGCGGCCCTCATCGATCTCGGCCAGATAGTGGGTGTAGCTGATCACCGCCTCTTCCTCGAAGTAGCCGACCACACGGTGCGCCGTCTTGGACGACACCAGATAGAGGCCGAAGAAGAACAGGTAGAAGACCCACTGGGCGGCCACCACCACGAAGCGTTCGAAGGCCGTCGGCTTGGCCACCTCGATGAAGGTCATCAGGTGCATGCGCTCGTTCTCGGCCTCGTCCATCAAAGTCTTGATCCAGCCCTTGTCGTCTTCCATGCGACGCAGGCACTTCAGGTGGTTGAGGGTGGCGCCGACCATGCCGGGGACGGCGGCGACGGTCTCCAGAACGACGGCCCGGTGGCCATAGCGCTTGGCGAAGAAGGTGTCGGCGCAGAAGCGCAGCGCCTTGACGAAGCCGTAGGCGATGCGGTCGGAAGCGCCGCTGGGACGATGGTGGGCGGTGACGTCGGCGATCGGGGGGATCATGGGGGAAGGCCTCTTGCGGAGTGGCGGGAGATGTCCCGCCCGGACCTGATCTGAGTACGCCCCCGCGGGCCGCTCCGACATTCGGGAGCGCGCCCTAAGTAGCAGCCCGGAGCCCCCGCCTCAGGCGGCGTAGCCGCCGATGCGCTTGACGTTGCAGCGGGACCAGAGGGCGTCGAGGGCGTCGACCAGCTCGTCCATCATGGCGTCGGTGTGGCCGGGGCTGGGCGTGAAGCGCAGGCGCTCGGTGCCACGGGGCACGGTGGGGTAGTTGATCGGCTGGACGTAGACGCCGTGGTCTTCCAGCAGGATGTCCGAGATCATCTTGCAGTGGACGGGGTCGCCCACCAGCACCGGCACGATGTGGCTGACCGACGGCATCACCGGCAGCCCGGCCTTCTTCATCCGCAGCTTCAGCGCCGCCGCCCGCTCCTGATGGGCCGCCCGCACCTCGGGGTGTTCCTTCAGGTAGCGGATCGAGGCCACCGCGCCCGCCGCCAGGGCCGGCGGCAGCGAGGTGGTGAAGATGAAGCCGTCCGCATAGCTGCGGATCGCATCGCAGATCACCGCATCGGCGGCGATGTAGCCGCCCATGACCCCGAAGGCCTTGCCCAGCGTGCCCTCGACGATGTCGATCTCCGCCATCACGCCGTCGCGCTCGGCCACGCCCGCGCCGCGGGGGCCGTACATCCCCACCGCATGCACCTCGTCGAGGTAGGTCATCGCGCCGTACTTCTTCGCCAGCGCCACCGTGCCGCGCATGTCGGCGATGTCGCCGTCCATGGAATAGACGCTCTCGAAGGCGATCACCTTCGGCGCCTCAGGATCGGCCGCCGCCAGCAGCTCCTCCAGATGCTCCAGGTCGTTATGCCGGAACACCCGGCGCTGCTCGCGCTTGCCGGCCCGGATGCCCGAGATCATCGAGTTGTGGTTCAGCTCGTCCGAGAAGATGATCAGCCCGGGCAGGATCTTGTACAGCGTCGACAGCGACGCCTCGTTCGACACATAGCC
>JAIXTR010000408.1 GCA_027483845.1 Caulobacteraceae bacterium
ACAAGTCCTTGGGGAAGGAAGACCTCGCATGGCGAATGCCGACGCGACCGCTACGGCCGAAAAGCCGACCTCGCTCCGCACCGTGATCGCCGCCTCGTCTGCAGGCACGACGTTCGAATGGTACGACTTCTTCGTCTTCGGCAGCCTGACCGGGGTCATCTCCAAGACGTTCTTCACGGGTCTGCCGGAAACGGCCGGGCTGGCGGCCGCCCTGGCGCTGTTCGGGGCCGGATTTCTGTTCAGGCCCTTGGGCGCCCTTGTCTTCGGACGGATCGGCGACCGGGCGGGGCGAAAGGGCGCGTTCCTTGCCACAGTGCTGCTGATGGGCGGCGCCACCGTCGCTATCGGCCTGTTGCCCAGCTACAATCAGGCTGGCCTCATTGGGCCGATCCTCCTGATCCTGATGCGCATCGTCCAGGGCTTCGCGCTTGGCGGCGAATACGGCGGGGCGGCGATCTACGTCGCCGAGCATGCGCCGGCCAACGGTCGAGGCCAGGCCACCAGCTGGATCCAGAGCTCGGCGGCGTTCGGCCTGTTCGGCGCCCTCGTTGTGATCCTTCTGACCCGCACCGCCGTGGGCAACGAGGCGTTCGACGCCTGGGGCTGGCGCATCCCCTTCCTGTTTTCGGGCGTGCTGCTGGCGATCTCGATCTGGATGCGGCTGAAGCTCACCGAGAGCCCGGAGTTCGCCAAGCTGAAGGCCGAAGGCAATGAGTCCAAGGCCCCGTTCAAGGAGGCGTTCGGCGCGTGGCCGAACCTGAAGCTGGTGCTGATCGCCCTGGGCGGCGTGATGTTCGCGCAAGGGGCCGTCTGGTACACGGCGTTCTTCTACGTGCAGACCTTCATGGAGCGGTTCCTGAAGGTCAGCCCTGAGACCATCAACCTGCTGATGCTGTCGGCCACCGCGGCCAGCGCGGTGCTGTACGTGGTGTTTGGCTGGCTCTCGGACCGCATCGGTCGCAAGACGGTGATGCTGTTCGGCATGATCCTGATGACGGCCGCCTACTTCCCCGGCTTCCACATGCTGTCCAAGACCCTCAACCCCGCCCTGGCCGAGGCCGAGGCGTCGACCCCCGTGGTGGTGATCGCCGATCCGGCCGACTGTTCGCTGCAGTTCGATCCCGTGGGCAAGGCCAGCTTCCTGTCCTCCTGCGACATCGCCAAGTCCACCCTGGCCAACGCTGGGGTGGCCTATCGCAACGAGGCCGGAACGCCCGGCAAGCCGGCCCTGGTGCGGATCGGCGCCACGACCATCCCCTCCACCTCCGCCGAGGGTCTGTCGCCGCCGGTCGCGAAGGCGGTGAAGGCCAGTGTCGAGACACGGCTGAAGACGGCGCTGGCGACGGCGGGCTACCCGCCGAAAGCCGATCCGGCCCGCATGAACCTCTGGGGCGCGTTCGGCGTCCTGCTGGTCTTCGTCATCGCCGCCACCGCCCTCTACGGGCCGATCGCGGCCTGCCTGGTCGAGCTGTTTCCCACCCGTGTGCGCTACACGGCCATGTCGCTGCCCTATCACATTGGCACCGGCTGGGTCGGCGGCTTCGTGCCCTTCACGGCCTTCGCCATCGTGACCACCGTGGGCGACCTCTATTCGGGGCTCTGGTACCCCCTGGCCTTCACGGTGATCTCGATCGTGGTCTGCCTGCTCTTCCTGCCGGAAACCAAGGGAAAGTCGCTCAGCTGAGGCCGGTCAGGGCTTGGGTGGGCCGTCCAGGTCGGCGATCTTGACGTAGGCCGGCTGGGTGGTGGCCTGCAGCCGCTTCGCGACCACCTCCGCTTCGCGCAGCGCCCGCAGGACGTTGCCGCCCGCGACCTTGGCGAGATCGGCGTCGGACCAGCCGCGTCGCGCCAGTTCGGCCAGCAGGTCGGGGAACTTGTCGACGCCGTCCAGGCCCACCGGCGTATCGCCGATCCCATCGAAGTCGGAACCGATGCCGACACAGTCGACGCCGCACACCTTGGCGATGTGCTCGACGTGATCGGCCACCTGCGACAGGGTGGCCAGCGGCCCCGGATGGGCCTTGTCCCATTCCGCCAGCGCCGCCTTGGCCTTCTCCGGCTGCCCGATATAGAGCCCGCCGAAGGGCGGTGAGTTGTAGCGAGCCTGCTCCGCGGAACGGTCCGCCGCCCAGCGGTTGCGCGCCTCGGACACATAGGTCGTGGCGAAGTTGACCATGACCACGCCCCGGTTCGCCTTCACCAGCAGGAGCACATCGTCGGGGACGTTGCGTGCGTGCGGCGCCACGGCCGCTGCGCCGGAGTGGGAGAAGATGACCGGCGCCTGCGAGACCGCAAGGGCGTCCTTCATCGTCTTTTCGGACACGTGGCTCAGGTCGACCAGCATGCCAAGGCGGTTCATCTCCGCCACCACCGCCTTGCCGAAGGGGGTCAGGCCATTGTGGATCGGGTCGGCCGTGGCGCTGTCGGCCCAGCGATTGTTCAGCGCATGGGTGAGCGTCATGTAGCGGGCGCCGGCGGCGTACATCTGCCGCAGGACCGGCAGGCTGTCGTTGATCTG
>JAIXTR010000678.1 GCA_027483845.1 Caulobacteraceae bacterium
CATCACTGACCGCACCATCGACAGCCATGTCCGAAACCTGCGCGGCAAGTTCGCGGCCCTGGGCGGCGGGGATGTGGTCGAGACGCGGGCGGGGGTGGGCTATCGCCTGGGACCCTGCCTCGGCCAGTTGGCGTGATCGAGCGCCTGAAAGACCTGATCGCGCCCTGGTGGCCGGTCATGCGCCTGCGGACCATCCTGTTCGGAGTGCTGGCCTTCGCCGCCGCCATGCCGGCGATCGGAGCCATCTCGCTGCGGGTGTACGAAAACACGCTGGTGCGGCAGACCGAGGCCGAGCTGGTGGCTCAGGGCGCAGCCCTGGTGGCGGTGGCCGCCACGCGCTGGCCCGGCGCGCCGCCGCCGGTGGCGCGGCCGGACAAGCCGCCGGATGGCTACTTCCGGCCCGAGTTCACCACCATCGATCTGAGCCGCGATCCGGTCCTGCCCGAGCGCCCGGTCCTGGCGCCGGCGCGGCAGCCGGCCGACCCACAGGCCGTGGCCATCGCTCGCGAGATCGAGCCGATCGTCGAGCGCACCACCCGCACGACCCTGGCTTCGGCCGAGGTGCTGGACCGCCATGGCGTGTCGGCGAGCGGCGAGGACTATTCGGTCCTGCCGGAGGTGCGGGCCGCGCTGGCCGGTCGGCCCCGCACGGTGCTGCGCGAGAACGGCGAGCTCCAGCGGCGCTATCGGTTCGAGTGGCTGTCCAAGGCCGGCGGCATCCGACTGCATCACGCGCGGCCGATCCTGGTGGGCGATCGGGTCGAGGGCGTCGTGCTGCTGTCCCGCTCGCCGCGCGCCCTGTTCCGCGGCCTGTACGAGGACCGGGGGAAGTTCGCCCTGGCGGCCGGGGTGATCCTGATCCTGGTGGCGGTAATGGCGAGCCTGATCTCGCGGGGCGTGACCCGGCCCATCGAGACGCTCAGCGCCGCAGCCCGAGAGGTGGCCGGGGGTGGCGGGGAGATTCCGCGCACCCCGCGCACGGCCGCCGTCGAGGTGCGGGATCTCTATCAGGACTTCCGCGCCATGGCCGACCGGATCGAGCGACGGTCCGGATATCTGCGGGATTTCGCGGCGGCGGTGAGCCACGAGTTCAAGACGCCGTTGGCCGGGATCACCGGCGCCGTGGAACTGCTGCAGGATCACTTCGAGACCATGTCGCCCACCGAGCGGCGGCGGTTTCTGGACAACATCGCCGGCGACAGTGAGCGGCTGAACCAACTGGTCACCCGGCTGCTGGACCTGGCCCGTGCCGACATGGCCTCGCCCGAGGCGGGAGCCGCGTCCGACCTCACCGAGCCCGTGCGTCGGGCGGCCGACGCGGCGGGTTTCCCCGTGACGGTGGACGTGAGCCGCGACATCCCGGCGGTGGCCGCGCCCATGACCACCCTGGACAGTGTGCTGACCATCCTGCTGCAAAACGCGCGACAGGCGGGCGCCAGGCATGCGGCCATCGCGGCGACGGCGCAGGGGGCGGAGGTGGTGCTGACGGTGACGGACGACGGGCCGGGCGTGCCGGCGGCGGATCGCGAGCGTCTGTTCGAGCCCTTCTTCACCAGCCGCCGGGCCGAGGGCGGAACGGGGTTGGGGCTCTCCATCGCCCGTTCCTTGCTGGCCGCCAGCCACGCGCGCATCGAGCTCGGCGAGGGCGGCGGCGGCGCGGTGTTTCGGGTGATCCTGCCGCGGGCGAACTAGGGCGCCGGGCCTCAGGCCCAGGCTTCGACCTTGGCGCCCGCCGCATAGGGCTTCGCGATCGCCGAGGCGGTTTCGCGTTTTTCGTCCGCCAGGGGGGCGAACAGGCCCGCCTGCACCAGCAATTGCTGCTGCCAGGATGCGAAATCCGTGTAGCGCGTGGCGCCGCTCATGTCGGGGGCGTTCACCGAGGTGAAGGTCAGCTTGCGCTCGAAATCGTCGAGGCCGTTGAGGTGCGCCAGGGTGGCCTGTGCCACGGCCGCATCCTGATCGGCGCCGGCGGCGTCGGCGCGGCGGAAGGCGTCCATCTGGACGTTCATCAGGCGGACGCGGGCCGATTCGATATCCTGATAGGTCGATGACCTGGCGAGGTCGTTGAGGCGCTGGCTAACCTCGGGCCCGAGCCCCATGAGCTGGCCGGTGACGGCCATGCGATACTGGGCGTTCCAGGCGTCGAGCTTCTCTTCCCGGGAATAGGCGCCCGTCTCGTCGAGGACCACGTTCGCCAGCTGGGTGAACCGGTCGAGATTGTTCTGGTAGTCGGGATTGGCCGGCGAGCCGGGCGGCGACAGCGGGTGGAGGCCCGGCGTGCCGATCTTCTCCGGCGGCAGCGGATTTCCGGCCATGTCGACCAGCCGTAGCTTGGTGGGATCTGTGATCACCGCCGATGCGTTGGCGTCCTTGGCCAGCGCCGCCTTGGCCTCGTCAGATAGCGTGACCGTCACCGCCGTCGCGGTCTCCGCCTGAAGCTGTCGCGCGCGCCCGTCGGCGTTCTCCTGCAGACTCGCTTTCCAGCTCTCCAGGGTCCCGGTCTGGTCGAGACTGGCCGTGCTGGCGAAGATCATCTTCTGGTCGAAGTCCGAGAGGCTGTTCAGGTCGGCGAGTTGTGCGGCCATCACATTGGTGTCGCGCGGGGCGCGCAGGCCGCGTGCGTTGAAGGCGTCGCCGGCCGCCCGGATCTGTTTGGCCATGGTCGAATTGTCCATGACGGCGTTGACCGCGTCGCGGTCCGCCTGGGTGCTCTCCTGGAACCAACCCGTTCCCGTGCTCGCCGACTGGGCCATGGCGCGGGAGATGGCGATGTAGGCGTCGAGCTTCTGATCGTCCGAGGCGCCCGAGCCGTCCGCGAGGATCGCCGCCTTCTGGCGCATCTGGTCGGCGAACGTGGAGACAGGTGGGATGGACGCGGCGTTTGACGCTGTGACCTGCATGATCGAACCCCGGATACGCGCGGCGCTACGGTTTCGCCGCCACCCCAAGTTGTCTTATGGCGCAGGTTAAGGGGACGTTTCCCGGGATTGCCCGGTCGGGAACAGGGTCAGCTCAGGGTGACGTAGAGCTCGTTCTCGATGACCCACTGGCCGGTGACCTTGCGCCAGGTGGCGAGGTAGGTGCCGGCGAGGTCGCCGTTTGCGTGCAGGGCAGTCCAGCGGCCGGCCTCTGCGGCGCGCTCACCGTCGGCGTCGAGGCTGACGGTGTCGGTCTCGCGGATGTAGGTCTTGAAGCCCGGGTCGGCGAACTGGCCCGCGAAGGCCGCGATCACCGCGTCCACGCCCAGGATCAGACCGCCGTCGCCGACGATCAGCGTGACGTCGGGCCGGAAGAAGGGGCGCAGCCGCGGCGCCGCATGCGCCTCGATCAGCTTGTTGGTCAGCTTGCGCCGCGCCCGGATGGCGTCCTCGGCCGCCGGCACGGACGTCAGGCCGGGTTCGCGGCCAGACGCTTGTCGAGGTAGTCGCCGACGCGCTTTTCCACGTCCGGCAGGTTCTCCATCCAGAAGTGGCTGGCGCCGTCGACCACGTCGTAGTCGATGACGATGCCCTTCTGGGTGCGCAGCTTGGAGACCACGCGCTCCACGTCGAGGGGCGGCACGACGGTGTCGTTCTGGCCGTGCAGAATCAGGCCCGAGGCCGGGCAGGGGGCCAGGAACGAGAAGTCGTAGGCGTTAGTCGGCGGCGAGACCGAGATGAACCCGTCCGTCTCAGGCCGGCGCATCAAGAGCTGCATGCCGACCCAGGCGCCGAACGAATAGCCGGCGACCCAGCACTGCGACGCCGCGGGGTTGGTGGACTGCAGCCAGTCGAGCGCGGTGGCCGCGTCGGCCAGCTCGCCGATGCCGCCGTCGAACTCGCCCTGCGAGCGGCCGACGCCACGGAAGTTGAAGCGCAGGACCGAGAAGCCCCGCTTCATGAACAGGTGGAAGAGCTGCACGGCCACGGGATTGTTCATCTGGCCGCCCGCCTTGGGGTGGGGGTGCAGGATCAG
>JAIXTR010000286.1 GCA_027483845.1 Caulobacteraceae bacterium
AAGTTGCGACCGGCGGACTCGAAGGCGTGGAATTCGCCGGGGCCGTAGGGTTGGGCCGTGATCGCAGTCATTGGGTGACCTCGGGCTGGTCCCAGCGCTGATACGTCGGGACGGTTACGCCCAGATCCGAGCGGCCGGTTAGGGGCTTGCCGAACTTGTCCTTGTCGGTCTTGGCGGTCGCCTCGACCCAGACCTCGCCGTAGTTGTTGCGGCTGAACTTGCGGACGGGGTTCGGGCCTTCGAACGAGGGGGTGAAGAGCGCCGTGGGGCTCAGGGCGCCCACGAACTGCTTGTCGTCGTCGTAGGTGACCGAGGCGAACTCCTGGACGTTCCAGGTGACGTCGGCGGGGCCGATGCGGATGTCGTCGGCGGTGTTCGGCTTGCCGTCGCGCCCGTTGGTGAAGCCGATCGCCTCGAACTGCTGATAGCCCTTGGCGAACTTGATGCCGCCCAGCCGGGAGACCGCGGTCTCGGGCATCACCTTCACGTAGTCGAGCTTCTGGAAGACCGGGAAGGCCTTCTCCAGGATCGCGCCGGCCACCTGGACGTCGCGGGCGCCGACCGCCGCATCGGGGGCCACATCGGCCTCCACCACGATCTGATCGGGCGTGCGGGACACGATGCGGGTCACCGCAACGCCGGAGCCGAGGCTGAGGTCGCCAGCCGCGAGGTCGGTGGGCAGGTTGCCGCCGTAGAGGGTGATGCGGGCGCTGCGCGTTCCGGCCTTCAGCGCGCCGGGTTCGACGGCGATCAGGGCGGGCGCCGGGGTGGCGCGGGTCAGTTTCACGTCGAAGCCGAACTCGTGGTACTCGCCCCAGTACCAACGGCCTTCGGCGGTCTGCTGTCCGGGGGCGATCCAAAGGGCCTCGCGCGCCGCCATCGACGGATCGTCGGGCTTGGCGCCCTTGGCGGCCGATCCCGCCGACTGGCCGCGCCAGGCGTAGCCCGCATAGACGAGACCCGAACCCGAGCGCGTCAGCGTCGTGCCGTCGCGCAGAGACTTCAGCGTCACCGTGGTGGTGAAAGCGTCGGGCGTCTTGCCCGGCGTGATGACCATGGCGCCGACATAGGCGCCCTTGCCGGGCAGGGCGGCGGAGACGAACCACTTGCCGGCGATGCCGGGGTCGCGGATCCGCGACTGCCACGTCGACCACTCGGCCGTGTGCAGCGGCGCGGTCTTGACCATGTAGTCCAGGGCGATCTGGCCGGCGGTGATCTTCGGCGCAGGCTCGCCCGAGGCCGGGGCGGCGGACGGGCCTTCGACGGTTCGGCGGAACTGGGCGTCGGCCTGCGAGAACATCCCGACGTGCAGGTTCTGCAGCAGCTGCCATTCCGCCTTGGAGCGGCGCCAGGACATGGCCTGGCCGAACCCGTGGCAGGCGGCGCAGGCCTGGCGGACGTTCTCGTTGGGGATCTGCTCGTCGATGAGCCGCCGCTCGGCCATGTACATGACCGGCTTGGCCTCTTCCGGGGCCAGGCCGTGGCGGGTGCCGAGATATTTGACGATGTGGCGGGCGTCCTCGCCGGACAGCTGCATGCCGTTCAGCCGCACCATCCGCTTGATCGCCTGGGACCAACCTTCGGGCGTGGTGCGGACCCAGGAGATCCGCGTCAGGTTGCCCTTGGCGTCGCGGGCGTGGCAACCGCCGCACTTCTCGATGGTCAGCGGGTCGGTGACCGGGATGCCCTCCTCGGTCTCCTCCACGGCGGTCGCGCTGCGCTGAGTGGACGCCTGGGCCATCACCACGGTCCCCGAGCAGAGGACGAGCAAGGCCGTCCAGGCAGCTGCCACTTTCTTCACTGCGGGACCCCCAATGTGCAGGCGTTCGGGCGGCCTTCCGAGGCGACGTCGGCGCCGCTGCCCGGATGAGACCAGGGACTCCGTAGCCCCCGCGCGAAGTGTAGGCGCCGCATCGCGCCGGACTGTATGGGGCGTTTGACGTAGGCGCGCCGAAGGGCCGCGGGCGCGCAACCGGAACGTTTGCGTCCGTTCCACACTTCCTAAACGAACGTCCCGGATAGTGCCGGTCTCTCAACGGCCCAGGGGGGCTTGGTTCGGGTGATCCGTGTCGTCATCGCCATGGCGCTTGCGATCGCGATCGGCGTGTCCGCGCCGGCCGCGGCCGCGTCCGCGACGCCGGCTCAACTGGCCGAGCGTATCGAGGTTCGCGCCGCGCAGAGCTCGTTCAAGGATCTGACGCGCTTCGGCGATGCAGCGGCGGCCAAGCCCAGCGCCGAGTCGCTCCGGCGGCTGCAGCATGTGATCGGCATCCTGCGGGCCCAGTCCGAATTCGAGCTCGCGAAGGCCTATAACGCCAAGCTCGCCGCCGCGGCCGAGCGCCTCCGCTCGCGGCGCTACGCGGCGATCGCCGAACTCAACGCGCTGGGCGTCCGCTATGACGAAGGCGAACCCGGCGCGACCGTAGCGTTGCGTGCGGCCCGGGCGCGCCAGACCGACTGGTACGCGCAGGTGACTGCCGACACCCTGTGGGCCCGCGTCATGATCGACGAGCGCGACGCCGGCGCGTCGCTGCGGCTGTTGTCGGCGGCGGAGCAGAAGATCCC
>JAIXTR010000057.1 GCA_027483845.1 Caulobacteraceae bacterium
GCCGGACTCGGTGCGCAACGAGAAGGTCAAGGTGCTGAAGTCGCTGCGCCGCTTCACGCGCGTGGACGTCCAGGCGAATTCCGTCCGCGGCCAGTACACCCCTTGCGTCGTCGGCGGGAAGTCGGTCGAGGGTTACGAGGCCGAGCGGGGGGAGAAGACCGGCACCGAGACCTTCACCGCGCTGCGCGTGGACATCGACAACTGGCGCTGGGCCGGCGTGCCCTTCTTCCTGCGCACCGGCAAGCGCATGCCCGAGAAGCGCACTCAGATCGCCATCCAGTTCAAGCCCGTGCCGCACTCCATCTTCGGCAGCGCCTCGACCGCGGATCTCGCCCCCAACCGGTTGGTCATCGACCTGCAGCCGGACGAGGACATCAAGCTCAGCCTGATGAACAAGGCGCCGGGCCTGAGCCAGGGCGGCATGCGCCTGCAGTCCCTGCCGCTGTCGCTGTCACTCCTGCGGACCTACGAGGGCGCGGGCGGTCGGCGGCGGATCGCCTACGAGCGCCTGCTCCTGGATGTCATCCATGGCGACGCCACCCTGTTCGTGCGTCGCGACGAGGTCGAGGAGGCGTGGCGCTGGGTCGACGGCGTGGCCGACGCCTGGGCCGAAGCCGGCCAGGCGCCCAAGCCCTATGCCGCCGGCAGCTGGGGGCCCTCCGGCGCCTTCGCCCTCATCGAGCGCTTCGGCCGCGACTGGTCCGACTGATCAGCGGATCGACTGCCAACTCTTCGACAGCAGGTTGGCGCAGTTGATCAACCCGACCAGGGAATAGGTCTGCGGGTAGTTGCCCCACAGCTCCTTGCCATCCAGCGTGATGTCTTCGGACAGCAGGCCCGCGGCCGTGCGGCGGCCCAGCATCTCCTCGAACAGCGTGCGCGCCTCGTCGGTGCGCCCCGACAGGTGCAGCGCCTCGATCAGCCAGAAGGTGCAGAAGTTGAACGCCGTCTCCGGCAGGCCGAAGTCGTCCGGCACAGCATAGCGCAGCATGTAGGGTCCGCGCCGCAGACCCTCCTCGACCGCCGCCATGGTCGCCGCCATTCGGGGATCGTCCGCCGGCAGGAAGCGGACGTCGACCATCTGCAGCAGGCTGGCGTCGAGGCCATCGCCCTCGAAGGTCGCGGCGAACCGGCCCGCCTCGGCGTTCCAGGCGCGACGCTCGATGGTTTCGCGCACCTGGGCGGCCCGGGCGTTCCAGTGATCCGCCCGTTCGGTCAGCCCGAGCTTGCCCGCGGCATTGCCCAGGCGGTCGCACGCAGCCCAGCACATCACCGACGAATAGGTATGCACCGCCTCCCGCCCCCGGAACTCCCAGAGGCTGGCGTCGGGCTTGTCGTGCAGTTCGAAAGCCCGTTCCCCGATCGGCTCCAGGGCGCGGAAGTCGTCGGCTGTCGCGGGGCGCAGCAGCCGCTCGTCGAAAAACGCCTGCACCGTGGACAGCACGATCTGGCCGTAGACATCGTGCTGCAGATGCTCGTGCGCCTGATTGCCCACGCGCACGGGACCGATGCCCCGATACCCGGGGAGATTGGGGGCGATCCACTCCGTCAAAACGGGCTCCAGGCCAACCCCGTAGACCGGTTGCACATGGCCCGCCTTGCCCGGCGGATGCGCCTGGCCCAGGCCGGGCAGATCGGGTTGCGCCGGCCCCGTCCCGCCGCCCGGCATCTCGCCTCGGCTGGCGAGCTCCACCAGGTTGCGCAGATAGACCAGGTAGTTCTCCAGCATGTCGGCTGCGCCCAGTCGGTTCAGCGCTTGGACGACGTAATAGGCGTCTCGCAGCCAGCAGTAGCGATAGTCCCAGTTGCGCCCGGCGCCGGGATCGGCCGCGTGCTCGGGCAGGGAGGTGGTGAGGGCCGCGACGATGGCGCCGGTCTCCTCATAGGCGCAGAGCTTGAGCGTGATCGCCGCCCGGATGACCGCTTCCTGCCACTCCAGGGGCACCGACAGGGTCCGCACCCAGCCCCGCCAATAGTCGGTGGTTTCCCGCAGCATGCGCGCGGTGGTGGTCGACACGTCCGCGTCCAGGCCCTCATCGGGACCCAGGAACAGGCCGATGGGTTCCTCCAGCCGGAAGGCGCGCTCCTCGACGATGTGGCTGACCGGCGCGTCGGTGGTCAGGCGCAGCGTCACCTCTTCGCCGACATAGCGGATGTGGTTCGATCCGGTCGTCGTGTAGCAGGCCCGTTCGCCGTAGTTCGCCATGGGCCGCAGCCGGATGCGGATGCGTGGCGCGCCGCCGATGGGCCGGACGATGCGGACGAAGGCCAGCGGCCGATACTGCCGGCCCAGGTGGCGGTAGCGGGGGGAGAAGTCGATGATCTCGATCCCCGCGCCCTCAGCGTTGCGGATCTCGGTGCGCAGGATCGGTGTGTTGCGCAGATAGGCCTGGGTGGTATGCGTCGCGCCCTCGACCTCGATCTCCCACAGCCCCTCGACATCGCCGTCGGCCGGATCCTTGCCCGTCAGCAAGGCGCAGAAGAAGGGGTCCCCATCGACCCGGGGGGCGCAGGCCCAGATGTAGCGGCCGGCGCGGTCTATCAGCGCGCTCGCCGCGCAGTTGCCGATCGGGAACAGGTCGAGGTTTTGGCTCAAGACCAAGGTCTCCGCGCAACGTTGATCAAGCAGCGCCCCGTTGTCTGCCGTACGACATAACGCGGCGGCGCGCGCTTTGCTCCGCTTCGAGCTCAGCCGTACCGCACGCGCAGCCGGGGGCCCCGGCTGTTGGAGTGGACAGCGACCCGCGCGCCCTGGCGCTCGAACGTCAGGTCGATGGCGCCGTCGCCGATGGACAGACCCTCGATGCTCAGTCGATCGATGCCAAGCGGCAGGGACGGATTGCGGATCTCCACCTCGGCGCCTTCGCCATCGATCGACAGCCCGAGGCACGCCTGGAGCAGCATGAACACCGCGCCCGCCGCCCACGCCTGCGGCAGGCATGCGACGGGATAGGCGACCGGCGGTTCGCCCGCGGCGCGCGGAAAGCCGCAGAACAGTTCCGGCAACCGCATGTCGGACTGGGCGGCGGTCTCGAACAGCGCGGCGGTCAACTTCACCACGCCCGCCCGCTCGCCATAGTAGGAAAGGCCCAGCGCCGTCAGGGCGGTGTCGTGCGGCCAAACCGAGCCGTTGTGATAGGACATCGGGTTGAAGCGCGGCTGATCGACGGCCAGCGTCCGAAGTCCCCAGCCAGAGAAGAAATCGCTGGAGAATAGCCGCCGGGCCACCTGTGCGGCCCGGTCGGCGCGCGGCAGGCCCGTGAACAGCAGATGCCCCGGGTTGGATGCGACGACGCGGCAGAGCTCGTTCTGGCCGTCCAGCGCGATGCCGTAGAAGCCCTGTTCCGGCATCCAGAACCGCGCCTCGACCACCGCGCGCAGGGCCGTTGCCCGCCGGCTCCAGCGCTCGGCCGCCTCGGAGTCGCCGCGGCGCGCGGTCATGGACGCCATGGTGCGATAGGCGGCGTAGGCGTAGCCCTGCACCTCGACCAGGGCCACCGGGCCCTCGGGGAAGCGTCCGTCGGCGTGGAAGATCGAGTCGCCCGAATCCTTCCAGCCCTGGTTCGTCAGCCCGCCATCCATCGCGCGGGCGTAGGCGATCAGGCCGAGGGGATGCTGTTCGCCCTTGGCCACGATCCAGTCCGCGGCTCGTTCCAGCGCGGGCCACCAGCGGTCGAGCTGTTCGTAGTCACCGGTGCGTTCGGCGTAGGCGCCGGCCAGGGCCACGAAGAGCGGGGTGGTGTCGACGCCGCCGTAGTACCGGCCGAAGGGCACCTCGCCGAGGGCGGACATCTCCCCCCGGCGGGTCTCGTGCATGATCTTGCCCGGATCGCTGTCACGGAACGCCGACGTCTCCTGCGCCTGCCATTCCGCCAGATAGGACAGGACGCCCTTGGCCAGTTCCGGGTCGAACCACAGGATCTGCCAGGCGGTGATGATGCCGTCGCGGCCGAAGCACGTCGAGAACCACGGAATCCCCGCATAGGGGTAGGGGCCGGTGCTCATCGGCGTGGTCAGCAGCGCCAGGTCCGACCGTGACTTGTCGATCCAGGCGTTGAACAGGCGGCCATTGCTGCTGATCCGGGCGCCCTGACGGCGACGGGCGCGCATGGCGTAGCGGGCGCGGGCGGCGGCGGCGCGGTGCCGCGCGCGACAGGGTGTCTCCGCATCCGCGGCGCCGACCTCGATATAGATCTCGCGGCATTCCTCCGTATCGAGGGCGAACAGAAATTCCGCGCGCCCCGCGTCCAGCGCCGCTGGCGTCTCGGAGAACGAGACCACGCTGCCGCGCGTCACGCCGTCGAGACCCTCGTAGCCGAACCGGACGGTGCGGTCCGTGATCTCCGGGGCGAAGACCCGGCCTCGGGCGCGACGCCGCGC
>JAIXTR010000046.1 GCA_027483845.1 Caulobacteraceae bacterium
CGCCGACGACCGCATGGCCCCCATGCTGCTCATGGGCCGAGATTTCGATGCGTGGGAAGAGCGCGGCCGGTTGCTGGTGCAGATGCCGGAGCGCCTGCTCGACCTCCCGAGCCCCAGCCTGTTCGGCGGCCATCAGTTCGCGAATGCGGGCGTCGCGGTGGCGGCGGCCCTGACCTTCGATCGCAGGCTGTCGGACGAGGATCTGGGCCGTGGTGTCGCCTCGACGGTCTGGCCGGCGCGGATGCAGCGCCTGACGGCCGGCCCGCTGGCGGACCTGGCGAAGGCGCGCGGCGCGGACCTGTGGCTGGATGGCGGCCACAATCCCCATGCCGGCAAGGCGCTGGCCGAGGCCGCCAGCCGGCTGCTGGACCGCGATCCTCGCCCCTTGGTGCTGGTCACCGGCATGTTCGCGCGCAAGGACGCCGAAGGGTTCTTCCGCCCCTTCGCCGAAATGCGGCCCCGCCTGATCGTCACCAGCTTCGATAGCCCCATCGCCGCCACGCCCGAGGAGTTGGTGGGCGCTGGCGTTCGGGCCGGACTGGCGCCCGAGACCGCCGCGAACGTCTCGGACGCGGTCGCCCGGGCGCTTGAGGCGGATGGCCCCGCGCCCCATGTGCTGATCTGCGGCGGCCTGCACTTCGCCGGTGAGGTGCTGGCGATGAGCCCGGAGACCTGGCCCAACTGAGGAGCCGGCGGATGTTTGGAAAGCGCACCTGGCACCTGGCGCTGCCGATCCCCTGGCTGATCACCCTCGCCGTGGCGGTGGTGGTCCTGCTGGTGTTGGTGCACTTCTATGGGCGCGGGCCGACAGTGATGTTCGGCTGGCTCATCGGCTGGCTCGTGGCCAGCCGGCTCGTGAACTACGTCGTCAGCCGCCGCCGGCCGAAGCGCGGCGACAGCTGACGTCCGTCAGACACCTAGGCGGCGACGCCGGCTTCGGTCAGCCACTCGAGGATCTTCTGCTTCGGCATGGCGCCGACCTTCATAGAGGCCATCTGGCCGCCCTTGAACAGCATCATGGTCGGGATGCCGCGGACGCCGTAGCGCGAGGGGGTGGTCGGGCTCTGCTCGATGTCCAGCTTGGCGATCGTCACCTTGCCGGCCAGCTCTTCGGAAAGCTGCTCCAGCGCCGGGGCGATCTGCTTGCACGGGCCGCACCACTCGGCCCAGAAATCGACCAGGACGGGGGTTTCGGACCCGAGGACGTCAGCTTGGAAGCTGTCGTCGGTAACCTTCACGGTGCTCATTCGAAAACTCCTATGGCGCATCGGAAATGTCCGACGACGCCGCTTCGATCCGCGATGTAGGCGGCCCCTGACCTTGTATCAACTGTCACGGCGGAGCTCTGCAAGGGTTTGAACCACGAGGTTTTCTGGAACGGGCATCAGCTTCGGGCCATCGGTCCAGACGATCGCGGCCTCAATCCGGCGGCCCGGGAAGATGTCGGCCAGCACCGCGGCGTAGAGCGCCATCTGCCGCAGATAGGCCGGATCCGCGCCCGCGATGTCGGCGGGTGAGGGACGGTTCGTCTTGAAATCCACGACCAGAACACGGTCCGGTAGGACCACCAGCCGGTCGATCCGGCCCGAGATCCGCAGGCCCGGCGGCAGGGCGGCGGCGGTCCCGGCGACGGCGATTTCCCCACGCGACCCGGGCCCGAACACCTCGGCGAAGCGGGCGTCGTTCAGCACCGACAGGGCCGCGGTCGCCATCTCGTTCCGCTGGGCGTCCGTCAGGTCGGCCTCGCGGGCCAGCAGGGCCTGAGCGCCCGCGTCCCGCTCGGCCATGGGCAAGTCGGGCAGCAGTTGAAGTAGCCGGTGGATCAGGTCACCGCGCCGGAACCGCCCCAGCCCCTGCGCCGCCGCGAGCGGGGACGGGGCCGGAACAGCGGCGCCCTCGCCCAGGTCCGACGGGGAGGCGTAGCGCGCATAGGCTTCCGGCAGCGCCTGGCGGCCCGTCCATGCCGGCAGGGAGGCGGTCGCGTCGCGCTCAGCGGGCTCGGCCCCATGCACCGTCGGGTCGTCGCCATAGCGGTCGAACGACAGCTCACCGATCTGCACGGTTCGCACCTGCGCCGAGATGTCGGCGTGCGCCAGCGCGTCGCGGATCGCGCCCCACCAGCCGCGCAACTTGGCCTGGTCCGTCCGCTCGGCCACGCGCCCGCACAGCACCAGCCGATCGCGCGCCCGCGTCAGAGCGACGTAGAGGAGCCGATAGGCCTCCGCTTCCTCCCGTGCGGCGCGATCCAGGCGCGCGGCGGCGGTCGCCTCGCAGTCTTTCGCCGACGACGTGCACCACAGAAAGCCATCGCCCGCGTCATGGCGCACGCGCATCAGCGGGGAGCCGCGCGCGGTCTGCGTCAGGGTGGTCTCCGGCAAGAAGACGATGGGAGCCTCCAGGCCTTTGGCCCCGTGGGCGGTCATCACCCGCACCTCCCGCCGTTCCGCCTCCATCTCGCGCTTCACGGTGATGCTCAGCCCGGCCAGCTCGGCGGTGAGGGCTTCCAGATCGTGGATGCCACGCGCCTCGGCGGCCAACACCTGGTTGAGGAACTCGTCCAGCGCGTCCTCAGCCTCGGAACCCAGCCGCCGCAACAGCCGCTGGCGCATGGATCGGCCTTCCCCATCGATGACGCCGAGGAGCCGTGAATAGAGTTCGAAGGGTTGGCGCACCTTGGCCTCGGCCAGGGCGTGCTCCAGGAAGCCGCAGGCGTGCGCCCACGCCGGCTGCTCCGCCGCCCGCCGTTGCAGCCGCGTCCACAGCAGCTCCTTCCGGCGTCCGTGCGCCAGGGCGTAGAGGCTGTCGTCGCTCAGGCCGCAGAAGGGGCTCTTCAGCAGCGCCGCCAGGGTCAGCTCGTCGCTAGGGAACAGCAGAAATCGCGCCAGGGCGACCAGGTCATCGAAGACGATGTGCTCGCTCAGCGCCAGTCGGTCAGCCCCCGCCACGGGGATCCCCGCGTGCTTCAGCGCCCGAAGGATCTCCTCGAACAGCGCGCGGCGCCGGCGCACCAGGATCAGCACGTCACCCGCGTGCGCCGGTCGGAAGGCGCGCGTGTCCTTGTCGTACACGGCGTCGCCGCGCGCGATCAGATCGCCGATCTCGCCGGCGATCCGGCGCGCCAATCGGCGGTTGGCGCTGTCCTCGGCCTCGGCGTCCAGGGGCGCATCCCAGGCTTCGCGCTCATCGCCCTTGCGCTCGACCTCCAGCGGCCAGATATCGACGCAGCCGGGGTGTTCGCGCCGGAACTCGGCGGGCCGATGTTCGACGCGCTCCAGCTCGGCGCGGGGCTGGATCGCCTGGGCCAGGTCCGGCGGTGCGAAGACCGCGTCCACGAACCGGAGAACCTGGGGCGTGGACCGCCATGAGGTCAGCAGGTCGACCCGCTCCAAGCGCAGGCCCGCGCCGGTCGCGCGATCGCGGTGCAGCTCGAACTGCTGCAGCAACTGCTCCGGCTGCGCGCCCTGGAACGAATAGATGGACTGTTTCTCGTCGCCGACGACGAACAGCTGGCGCACCCGCGTGCCCCCGCCGACGCCAGCCCCGGCGAAGAACTCCTCGCTCAGGGCGTTGACGATGGTCCACTGGTCGGGGGCCGTGTCCTGCGCCTCGTCGAGCAGGATGTGGTCGATGCCGCCGTCCAGCTTGTACAGCACCCACGCTGCCGCCGGCCGGTCGCGCAACAGGTGGCAGGCCTTCTCTATGAGGTCGGCGAAATCGAGCGCGCCGGCCGCCGCCTTCTCGATGCGGTAGGCCTCCAGGTAGGCGTTGGCCAAGGTCAGGGCATAGACGGTGTCCTGCGCGATCTGGGCGGCGCGGATCCGGAGCCGGGCGTCGTGCAGCCGCGTCTGCTCGGCCAGCAGTTGGACCCGCAAGCCCTCGTGCGCCTTCAGCCCGCTGGTCTTGCCCACCCACTTCACACCGTCGCCCTCACCCTTTTCGGTGAAGAGAACGGCCAGCGCCTGGTCGAAGGTGGCGTCCGGATCGGCGGCGACCGCAGCCATCTGGGCCGCGCACTTCTGATCGGTGACGCCGCCCAGGCGAAGCACGTCGGCGACGCCGCGCCATAGCTCGCGGTCCATCCGCGCCATGGTCTCGGCGGCAAGGGTGTCGGGGTCCGAGCCGCGCGGCACGTCGACCGCGCGCCAGACCCAGCCGACAGCGCCGTCCAGGCCGCCTTCCCGATCCAGGAACTCCGTCAGGGCGCTCCGGCGGGCCTCGAAGTCGGCGAACATCGCCTGGAAGCTCTGGAAATCCAGGGCCACCGAGAACCTGGCATAGGCTTCGGCCACGGCATCACTGGCCGCCATGGCGTGCCGCGCCACCAGCCGGCGCGCCGCCTGCGCCACCGCCGCCGAGGCGGGATCGTCCATGACGCGGAAGCCCGGCGAGATCCCCGCTTCCAGCGGGAATCGCCGCAGGAGCTTTTCGCAGAAGGCGTGGATCGTCTGGATCTTCAGCCCGCCCGGCGTCTCCAGCGCCTGGGCGAACAGGCTGCGCGCCTCGGAGAGTTCGCCAGGGTCAAAGCTCTCCGGCCTCCGGTCCTGCAGGTCCGCCAGGGTGTTTCGCAGCTTGGCGTCGTCGTCCACGGACCAGCTACCCAGCACCTGGAACAGCCGCCGCTGCATCTCCGAGGCGGCGGCTTTGGTGTAGGTGACGCAGAGGATCGTCTCGGGCTTGGCCTTGACCAGCAGCAGGCGCGCCACCCGATCGATCAGCGTCTTGGTCTTCCCCGAGCCGGCGTTGGCGGTCACGAAGGCCGACAGGGCGGGATCGGCGGCGATGCGCTGCGGATCCCGCGCGCGGGCGAGCAGATCCACGCTCATTCTTCGCCCTCGTCGCCGCTGGTCGACCACTCGAACACTCGCGCCAGATGATCGTAGTCGCTCATCCGCGCCTTCACGAACTGCGGCGCCACGCGGGACAGGTAGGGCTGCGCCGGGTCGTCGAACCGCGCGACCAGCTTGTGCAGACCCTCGAGCGCGAGGGCGGCGGCCTCGGCGCTCTCGTCGCCAGCGGCGGCGCGGGTCTCAACCTTGCCGGCGGGTTTGCGGCCCGTGATTTCCAGATAGGTCAGGTCGCCAGGCTTTAGGGGCCCTAGGTCCGGAAAGCCGCCAGCCTCCAGGATCGCCGCCGTCAGGGTGAGCTGCGGGGAGAAGCCGGTGGCGACCTCCTTCTTCGACGGCGCCTTGCCCGTCTTGTAATCCAGGATGTGGCCGTGCCCGTCGGCGGTGACCTCGATCCGGTCGGCGCGGGCGGTGACGGTGAAGGGTCCGCCCGGGGCCTGAATGGTGCGCGTTCCCTTCAGCTCGACGGTGATCCTGCGCCCGTCCCGCCGCTCACGTTCCAGGTCCGCAACCCAAGCGGCGGCCTCGACGGCGAGCGCCGCCTCGCGGGCCATGGCCTCGTGCGGCAGGCCCGCTTTCAGGAGCTCTTCCAGATAGAGGCTGGCGAAGGCGGCGGCGGCGTCTGGCGGCACATCGGCGGGATAGGCGAGGGCGAACCGTTCGAAGGCGGCGTGGATCGCCGTCCCGCGCGCCCGCGCATCGGCCTGCTCGTCGGGCCGGTCCATGGGGAAGAGCTTCAGAATATCCCGCGCCCAGACCGCGTAAGGATCGCGCGTCAGGCTCTCGACGCGGGTCACGGCCATCTCGCGTGGCCGGTCAATGACGGGTGGGATTGGCGCGGGCCGCTTGATCGGATCGTAGGTGCCAGGCGCGTCCAGGGTACGCGCCCAGTCCAGCACCTCGGTCCGCCCGGGTATGGCCAGCCCCGCGCCGCGCGCCAGGGTCTCCAGCCGCCACAGCCACCGCGATTTCACCGCAGGCGCGCCCTCGCGGCGCTCGGTGTGCAGCAGGATCACCTCCGGCGCGCAGGCGGCCTGGGCGAAGTCGTGCGCCGCCAGCCCGATCCGGCGCTCGGGCGAGGGCAGGCCCAGCATTTCGCGCATGGGTCGAGACAGGAATGGGTCCAGCGGCGCGCCGCCCGGCCAGACACCTTCCTCCAGTCCCGCCACCACCAGCCGGTCGGCCCGCACCAGCCGGGCCTCGATGGCGCCCAGGATCCGCAGCCGGGGGTGGGTGGCGCCGCCCGAACGCACCGTCTCGCCGTCCATCAACCGTTGCAGGAGGTCGGCGAACTGGCGCGGCGTGACGCGAGGCAGGGCGTCGCCCTCGCGGACCAGGGCGCCCAGCAGCCGGGCCATGGCTTCGCCGCCGTGCCCGGCCCAGAGTTCCCCGGTGTCGCCGTCGTCGTCGGCCGCCAGCGCCTCCATCGCCGTCGCCGTACGGCGTGCGGCATCGGCGGGGCTATCGGCCTCATCGGTCCAGGCCAGGCCTGCGACGATGGTCTCTAACCGCTCGGCCAGCGGCCGCGCCGCCCCGGCGCGCGACTTGAGCTCGTCCCAGTCTCGTGCCCGAGGGCCTCGCAGCGCCGGGGGCTTTTGGGCGGCATCTTCCAGCCCGAAGCTGTCGCCCAGGCGCGTGAACGGATGCTTCAGCAGGCCAAGGAGCGTCACCGGATCGACGGGGTCCACCGCCGCCCGCGTAACCAGAGCCGCCAGCACGCCGCAACGGCTGCCGGCCAGGCTTTCGCCGGCCGAGGAGTCGGGGACCACGCCCCATCGCGCCAGCTTGGCGGTGACGCGACGGGCCAGGACCTGATCGGGGGTCACCAGCGCGGCGGTGCGGTCGGGCGTTTCCAAGGCTTCGCGCAGCAGCAGGGCGGTGGCGGTGGCGGCCTCCTCCTCGGTGCGCGCGCTGACCAACGAAAGACCGCTCAGGCCGTAGGCGATGGCGTCGGGGTGCTCGGCCTTCAGGCTGGCGATCACCTGGAGCCAGTCGGCCGTCTCCTCCGCCGGCCGCAGGGCTTCGTTGACGAGGCGCCGGCGCCACCGCCCGGCCGACTCGGCGTGGATCGAGGCCGGCCACAGCGCCACCTCACGTTTGGAGACCCGCGCCTCGTCCAGCAGCCGCTTCAGCGCGCCCTGCGGATGTTGCACGTCGACCTTGGCCCAGGCCTTGTCGGCGAGGTCCTGATCCAGACCGGGCAGGACGACGGCGCCCCTGGGCGCGGCGGCGACCGCGATCAGCAACGCGCGGGTCGCGGGCGCGGTGCCGGTGGAGCCAGCGGCCACCAGTACGCCCTTGGGCGGCGATTCGGTCCAGACCTCGGCCAGGCGTCGCAGCAGCCGAACCCGGCGTTCGCTGACGTCCGCAACGCCCAGCGCCTTCAGCCGCTCGGGCCACTGCGCCAGGGCCTGTTCCAGGAAGCCCCGCGAGACCTCCCAGTGTTCGGCCAGCTCGGCGCCGACCAGGCTGGCCAGGCGGTCACCGACATCCACTTCCTCGATCTGTAGACCATCCAGAAAGCCGCCCAGGGCGTCGGCCAGTTCCAGCGCGGCGCCGGCGCTGACGATGCCGCCGGGGATATGCTCGGCGAGGTCGGACACCAGCCGGGTGAGCTCGAAGCGCCGACGCAGCGGATCGATCGCGGCGGGAAGATCCAGCGCTAGGTCGCCGGGCTCGAAGGGCGGTTCGCCCGCTTCCAGATCGCCCAGCGGGCGCATCTGCGGCGGCAGCACGGCCTTGCCGCCGCTGGCCTTGATAAAGGCGTCGGCCAGGGCGCGCGCCCCGCGGCGGGTGGGGGTGAGCACGACGGCGTCGGCCAGCGCCTCCGGGCCCAGATGGGCCAGGGCGTCGTAGAGCCCCTGCGCCAGATCCTCCGCGAACGGCCGGTGCGCCGGAATGTTGAACCAACGCGCGCCCGGCTGCTCGAAGAAGGCGGTCATGAGAGCCGCGCTTCGACCGCCGCAAGCGCCCGGGGGTCACCCACCTGCATCCACAGCCCGTCCGGCTCGTGGCCGAACAGCCGACCCTGGTCCGCCGACCGGAACCAGACGTCCCGCAGGCTGAACTTCGCCCGCGGATCTGCATAGACAGGCCGCGGGTCGATGATCTCGATGCCGATGGCGTAGAGCGGCGCGTCGGGGCGGTTTCCACGGTGCGTCAGGCGGCCTGCGGCGTCCTGGAAGAAGTCGCCTGGGACATCCTCGAACCCAACCGTGTGCGCCTTGGGCACGACCGTCACCAGCGAGTCCATGCGATCCGAATCCCAGGCCGCGATCAGCTCGTCCAGAATGGACGTGCCCGCCTTCTGCCAGACGTAGTCGCTGTTGCAGCGGAAGATCGGTGCGTCTCCCAGAAGGGCCTGCGCATGTTTCACCCCTCCGCCGGTTTCCAGCAGTTCGGCCCGCTCGTCCGAGATCACGAACTCGGCGTCCTTGCGGCTGCGGAGATAGGCTTCGAGCTGGTCGGCATGCGCATGGACGTTGACAACGATGCGCTCGACCCTGGCGGCCACCAGGGGATCCAGCACGTAGGCGATCAGGGGTTTTCCCCCCACCTCGACCAGCGCCTTGGGCCGGGTGTCGGTCAGCGGCTGCATTCGCGTCCCCAGGCCTGCGGCCATCACCATCGCCGTCTTTGGGGCGACGCTCACCGGCGGGCCTCGCGCGGCAAGTAGCGGTTGAACCACGTCTGCAGGCCGGCCATGGCCGGGTCGGTCAGGTTGCGCTCCAGGTAGCGCCAGGTGCGCGGCATGAAGGCCTCGTACTGGCGCCGGCCCAGCAGGGCCTGGCGGGCGAACACCCGCCCCAGGATCCGGGCGGCGTTGGACGCAGCGAGGGCGCGATACTCGGCCAGGAACTGGTCGCGCTCCAGGCGGGGGCTGGCAGCCAGGAAGCGGTCCAGCATGGCAGCTTCCAGCTCGGGCGAGACATCGCGGCGGGCGTCCTGCAGCAGATGCAGCAGGTCCCAGGCCGGATGCGCCTTCAGGGCGTCCTGGAAGTCCAGCATGCCGACCCGCGCCACGCCGGAACGGTCCGGAAGCCAGAGCAGGTTCTGCGCATGATAGTCGCGGTGCGTGAACACCGACGCCCCGGCCTCGCCGGCCACCCACACCGGCGCCCAGAGCGCGTCCCACGCCGCGACGGCGTCGTCAGGGAAGGGCTGCAGACCCGCGAACCGGGGCCAGAATTCGAGGAAGGTGTCGGTGGCGACCTTGAGGGCCAGGGTGTCGTAGCTGAGCAGCGGCCAAGAGACCGCGCCGGCGCGCAGCACAGCGGGCGGGGTCTGGGCCTGCATGACCACCTGGGCGTCGACGGCGGCTTCATAGAGCGGACCTTCGGCCAGCCCCTGTTCAATGAGGGTGGCGTAGAGGCCATCGCCCAGGTCTTCCAGGACCGCCAGGCCGGCGTCGATGTCGTGGGCCAGGATCTCTGGCGCGGACAGGCCCCGGTCCCGCAGCCAGCCGGCGGTGGCGACGAAGGCGGCGACCGATCCCGCCGCCAGACGCGCGGCGGCGTTGTAGCCTAGGGCTCGCCGTTCCTCAGCGGTCGCCCCGGGCGGACAGACCACGCTTTCCACAGCCGGCGGCTGATCCATGAAGATGAAGCGGCCGCCGTCCGGGCGGTACAGTCGCTCGTACTGGCGCGTGGAGGCGTCACCGGACAGCAGCTCTCGACGGGCGTCGGCGAAGCCGGCGTCGCGGAGAAATTGCGCCTTCAGGGCCTCACGCTCAGAGCTCAAGTCCACGTCCTTCCCAGGCCCCGTGCGGGGTGAGCCGTGCGGTGCGTTCGCCCGCGTCTTCGGTCAGTTCGATCTCTACGTCGAGTCGGTCGGGCGGCAGGGCGCCCTCAAGCCGTTGCGGCCACTCGATCACCGCCGCGCCAGCGTCGAGCGCTTCGTCCAGGCCGATCTCATAGGCTTCGTCCGGGTCGGACAGCCGGTAGAGGTCGAAGTGCGCCACCGACAGGCGTGGGCCCTCGTAGAACTGCACGAGCGTGAAGGTGGGCGAGGGGACGTCCTCGTCTGGCGTGGTCAGGGCGCGGACGAGCGCGCGGGCCAGCGTCGACTTGCCCGCCCCCAGGGGCCCCCACAGGCACACCGCCTCGCCCGGCCGCAACGCCGCCGCAATGGCTTGGCCCAGCCGCGCGGTGGCCGCCTCGTCCGCCAGCCTCATGCGAAGATCCGGTCTGGATCGGCGGCCAGGTGGGTCACGTGATGCTTCAATCGCGCCGTGACCTCGGTCGGATCCCCGTCCAGCCCGCCGGGCGGGATCGGCTGGCCGACGGTCAGGCGGAACGGACGCCCGCGCTTGTTCAGCAGCTCATGGAAGAGCGTGATGTCGCGCAGCTCGCCCGAGAACCCGTGGAAGAAATGGAACAGGGTCGACCACGGACCATCCACGTGGATCGGCAGGATTGGGGCGTCGTACTTGCGAGCGATGGACGTCGCCGACGCCATCCAGGGCGATTCCGCCAGTTGGCCATCCGCCTGGCGTCGGGCCAGCTTTCCGGCGGGAAAGATCACCAGGCAGCGTTCCGCCTCCATGGCCTCGCGCGTCAGGTTCAGGGTGTTGCGCGTTTTCTCCCGCGTGCGCTTGGCCTCAACCCATTCCACGGGGATCAGCACCTGATCGAACCGGGGACACACCCGGTGCGCATCGGCGTTCGCGTAGAAGCAGATGTCGGGTCGTATCGTCTTGAGCGCGTCGAACACCGCGACGCCGTCGGCGATGCCGGTTGGGTGATTGCAGATGACCACGAGCCGGCCGGACGAGGCCACCCGGTCCAGCCCGCTGACCGCCACCTTCAGCGCGAGAAGGTCGGAGACATAGTCCAGGGCCGCGCGACCCGGCATGGGGGCGATCGCGTCGGACATCCGGCGCGCCTTGCCATAGTCCAGCAGCGCATAGAGCAGAGGTCGCAGCAGCGGCCACAGCGGACCGCCGGCCAGGCGCGGCGCGCGCTCGGCGATCAGCCTGTCGACGATGTGGTCATGGCGGCCCGCGCGGGCGACCGCCGCGGCCGCCGGGGTGGCGAGGGTCATTGGCGGATGATGGCCTGCGCTGCGTCTTCGGAGCAAGCCGCCGTCAGACGCGCAACCGGGCGATCAGGGCCGCGGTCGAG
>JAIXTR010000386.1 GCA_027483845.1 Caulobacteraceae bacterium
CGCCGACCTCGGCCCGCGGTCCCCCTCCCGCCGCTTCGCGGGGGAGGTAAAGGTCTGCTTGGGGCGCTGGGGTCGATGGTCGCTTTCGACCCGTTGCGGACGTTCAGCACCGCGATAGGATCAACCATGGGAACGATCCACTGCACGTGCGGGTATAGCTTTTCCGACGGCCAAGTTCCTTGTCCGCATGGCTGGTTGCTCATTTCGGAGGGGAAGTTGGAAAGCGCCCTCGACGAAATCGAGCAACTGGATCGCAACGCCGAGTACTTCGGCGACCGAGTCGATGGGGCTGTGCGCCTGCGCGGCGCTGTGACTTATCGATGCCCGCTTTGCGACCGGCTGCTGGTGTTTGAGGAAGGCCTAGACAAGCCAGCCGCACTCTACCGTCGTGAATGAGACCAAGTCGGTCAACGTCCCTTTTCCACCCCGAGCCGACGTTCGCGACGTCTGCTGGAGGGTAGGACGCGAAAGGGCGGCCTGGTCCCGCCTCGGACTCAGCTGGCCTCGCCGAGCGGCCTATGTCCCAGCCGCTCGGCCAGCATCACGAGGTAGCCATCGGGATCGAGGACGAAGACCTCGCGCTGACCGCCCACCCGATCTCCATGGCGCCGCCACACTTCCCGAGGCCCTTGGTGGATCGGATAGTTGCTGTCGGCGATGGCGTTGAACACCGGCTCCAGGCTATCGACATAGACTTGCAACATGACCCCGCGTCCAAACGGCCGCTCCATCGGGCCCGTCTCCCAGACGCCACAGCGCTCATGAAGCATGATCTGGGGTCCGTCGTGCCTCTCTAGGTATGCGAACCCTTCGTCCGGCCGCTCGTAGGCGATCGCAAACCCCAGCACGCCACGCCAGAATGCGAGGCTCTGGCCGATGTCGGACACCAAGAGTTCCGACACGACACTTGCCCAGCCTGTTCGAGGGGGCGCACCAAGATCGGTCGGCATCTTTGGTCCCAGGTCGTCCCGCTTCGGCGGATCACAGTGCCGCACCGAACGTCTGCTCGCCACCCTTCACTGGGATTCAGGACGTCCGCTTCCCCGGCTCCGCGCCTAGCCCTCGGCCCCCTCAACCCCGCCCCAGATCCCCCCGGACGTCCACGTCGAACAACACCCCGTCGTCCGGCGCCTCCACGCGCGCCACGGCCTCCCCCAGTCCCTGCAAAATCGGTCGAGCCCCCACGTCGCCGCTGAGCGCCGCCACCGCCGGGAACAGCCCGCGCCCTATCACCACCGGATTGCCTCTTCGACCCTCGAACCAGGGCGCGGCGGCCGGGGCGCCAGCGGCGACGGCGGCGGCGAGGGGCGCCAGCACGGCGTGGGGCACGCGGGGCATGTCGCCCAGGAACACGAACGCCGCCTCGACCTCGGGGCCTAGGCTGGCGACGCCTGCGCGTAGGGAGGCCGCCATGCCCTCGGCGTGATCGGCGGCGTGGACCAGCCGGATGTCCGCATCGAACCGCCGCGCGCAAGCGGCGACGGCGTCGGCGTCGGCGCCGGTGACCACGGTCACAGCCCCGGGCGCGGCGGCCTGCGCCGCGGCCAAGGCCCGGTGCAAAAGGGGCACGCCGTCGAGGTCGGCCAGCAGCTTGCCGCCGCCGAACCGGGCGCCCTGGCCGGCGGCGAGAACGATGGCCGCGATGCTCGCCCCTGTCCCCACGCGCCGTTCCCCCCTATCTTGATCGCTGGATGACGCCCTACGACGACATCGCCGCGCCGGCAAAGCCTTCCCTGGAGGCGGCCCCCCTGATCGACGGCTTCGGCCGGACGGTCAGCTATCTGCGGCTGTCCGTCACCGATCGCTGCGACCTGCGCTGCGTCTACTGCATGGCCGAGCACATGACCTTCCTGCCGAAGGTCGAGGTGCTGACGCTCGAGGAGCTGGACCGCATCGCCTCGGCGTTCGTCGCCCTGGGGACGCGCAAGCTGCGCCTGACCGGGGGCGAACCCCTGGTTCGCAAGGGGATGATGGACCTGGTCCGGGGGCTTAGCCGGCATCTGGCGACCGGCGCCCTGGACGAGCTGACCCTGACCACCAACGGCACCCGCCTGACCGAGTTCGCCGGGGATCTGGCGGCGGCGGGCGTGCGCCGGATCAACGTCTCCCTCGACACTCTGCGCCCCGACCGGTTCCGCACCCTCACCCGCGGCGGCGACCTGGCGAAGGTGCTGGCCGGCGTTCGCGCCGCGCAGGACGCGGGCCTGGCGGTCAAGATCAACACCGTGGCGCTGAAGGACGACAACGCCGCCGAACTGCCGGACCTGATCGCCTGGGCGCACGGCCAAGGGTGCGACATCACCCTGATCGAGACCATGCCCATGGGCGAGGTCGAGGCCGACCGCACCGACCAGTACCTGTCGCTGAAGGATGTCCGGCGCGAGCTGGAAAGCTTCTGGACGCTCGAGGACCTGCCGCTGAACACCGGCGGTCCCGCCCGCTACGTCCGTGTCGCCGAGACCGGCGGACGGCTGGGCCTGATCACCCCGCTCAGCCACAATTTCTGCGAGGCCTGCAATCGGGTCCGCCTGACCTGCACCGGAACGCTGCACACCTGCCTGGGGCAGGAGGACGCCACCGATCTGCGCGCCGTGCTGCGCGCCGGCGCCACCGACGCCGAGCTGGTCGAGGTGATCCGCGGCGGCGTCGCCGTGAAGCCCAAGGGCCACGACTTCGAGATCGCGCGGAAGGCCCCGGCCGTGGCGCGCCACATGTCCACCACGGGCGGCTGACCCCATGGCCCGCGTCCTGCTGTTTGGTCCTCTGCGCGACCTCGCCGGCTGGCGCGAGCGCGACATCGCGGCGGCGTCCGTGTCGGCGCTCCGCGCGCTGCTGGCCTCGGAAGACGCCGACCTGGGGGCTGCGCTGGACGGTAAGGGCGTGCAGGTCGCCGTGGATCAGGCCGTCGTGCGCGGCGACGTGGCCCTGTCGGCGACCTCCGAGGTCGCCTTCCTGCCGCCGATGAGCGGCGGATGATCCGGCTTACCGACGCGCCGTTCGACCCGGGCGCCCTGCTCACCGACTTCACCCGCGGGCGCACCGAGACCGGCGCCGTCGCCACCTTCACCGGCATCGCCCGCGCCGAGGCGGGCGCCACGACGGTGCTGGAGCTGGAGGCCTATCCCGGCTTCACCGAGGCCGAGATAGGCCGCATCGCCGAGGCAGCCCGCGCGCGCTTCGGCCTGCACGACCTGGCGATCCTGCACCGGGTGGGCCGCATCGGTCCGGGCGAGCCCATCGTGTTCGTCGCCACCGCCGCCAGCCACCGCCGCGCCGCCTTCGAGGCCTGCGACTTCCTGATGGACTACCTCAAGTCCAAGGCGCCCTTTTGGAAGAAGGAGCACGGGCCGGACGGCGAACGCTGGATCGAGCCCACCGCCCAGGATCACGCCGACCGCGAGCGCTGGCGTTAGCCGCGCTCGGCCACTTCCAGCCAGGTCACCTGCTTCAGGTAGGCGTCGGCATCGAACTTCTTGAAGGTGTTGGGCCCCATCGACCGGACCGTCCCGAACACCGGCTGCGGCCCCCAGGGCCGGTCGTGCAGGCCGAACAGCCATCCCACGTTGGTGAAGGAATTGGCGTCCCGGCCGTCGAGGAACCAGCGATTGTTCAGCGCCAGGGTAGTTTCGAAGGCTTCCTCCGGGCTGGCCGACCACTGCAGGATCTTCTTTCCCCAGTACATGCGCAGGTGGTTGTGCATGTAGCCGGTCGCCAGCATCTCGCGCATGGCCCCGTTCCAGTAGGGATCGTGCGTCGCCGCCGCCTCGAACTGGTCGCGGGTGTAGAGGTGCGGGCGGGGATCGCTGGCGTGGTCGGCCAGGGTCTTGCGCGCCCACTCCGGCAGGATGTCGTAGGTGTCGTAGCCCGGCTCATAGAAGGCGTGGTTCATCGCCAGTTCGCGCCGGACGATCAGCTCCTCCAGATAGCTGGCCCGGCTGTCCGACGCCGGCGTGCGGCGCACCGCCAGCGCGATCTCCACCGGCGAGATCTGGCCGAAGTGCAGGTAGGGGCTCATCAGCGAGGCCACCCCGGCCTCCGGCTTGCCCCGCTCGTCGCCATAGCGGCGAAGGTCCCGGGCCAGGAAGGCCTCCAGGCGGGCCCGCGCCGCGCCTTCCCCGGCCGGGAACCGCTTCACCGGCCCGATCGCCTTATCGATCTTCAGGCCCGCCAGCACGGCCGGCACGTCGTCCAGGTCCACGTCGCCGGCCACGGTCAGACCCTCCGCGCGGCGGCGGACGGGGCGCGGCTGGAGGTCGTCCACATAGTCGTCCCAGACCCGGTGGATGCGCGGCCGGATCGTGCGGGCGGCGTACTCGTGCTTGTTGGAGGCCACCTCGACCGGGACCACCACATCGCCCTCGACCTGGAC
>JAIXTR010000565.1 GCA_027483845.1 Caulobacteraceae bacterium
CTGTTCGCCGATTAAAGTGGTACGTGAGCTGGGTTCAGAACGTCGTGAGACAGTTTGGTCCCTATCTGCCGTGGGTGTACGAAGCTTGAGAGGATCTGTCCCTAGTACGAGAGGACCGGGATGGACACACCTCTGGTGGACCTGTCGTGGCGCCAGCCGCGCAGCAGGGTAGCTAAGTGTGGAATAGATAACCGCTGAAAGCATCTAAGCGGGAAACTAACCTCAAAACAAGGCTTCGCCGAGAGCCGTGGTAGACCACCACGTTGATAGGCCAGGTGTGGAAGTGCCGCGAGGCATGGAGCTTACTGGTACTAATCGCTCGATCGGCTTGATCGTTCTTAGTAATACTCATGCGTCCAACGCATGCGCACCGTAGCCAGACAATGATGTCTTCTCACTGATCCGCTTCGTTGACCTGGTGGCTTTGTCGAGAAGTCCCCACCCGATCCCATTCCGAACTCGGTCGTTAAGCTTCTCAGAGCCGATGGTACTTCGTCTCAAGGCGCGGGAGAGTAGGACGCCGCCAGGTCTACCAAGCCGATCAGTTCCACCAACCCTTCAATCCACCATGCCAGCCCTGAGCAATCAGGACACTTCCAGCTTTGCCGCGGGGTGGAGCAGCCCGGTAGCTCGTCAGGCTCATAACCTGAAGGTCACAGGTTCAAATCCTGTCCCCGCACCCAAAGCCCTCTCATCACATTCCCACCACGCACACCCACAAACAGCCTCCCACCAGGGAGGCTTTTTGCGTTTCCGGCCCGAGGGCCGGATGGCCTGCAGCCGCGCTCAGGTGACCTGCGCCACCCGGAGCGAGTTGGTGCCGCCTGAGCGGCCGAACGGGACGCCGGCGATCACCACGATCTCTTCGCGCCGCTTAGCGAACCCGCTCTTCAGCGCCAGCGCCGCCGCCTGAGCCACGGTCTCGGTCATGGTGTGCGTCGTCTCGGAGGTTACGGCATGCACGCCCCAGACCAGGGCCAGGCGCCGCGCGGTGTCCCGGCTGGGGGTCAGGCCCAGGATCGGCACATCGGGTCGCTCGCGGGAGATCCGGATCGCCGTTCGACCCGACAGTGTGAACGCGGCGACCGCCTTGGCGTCCAGGGTCTCCGCGACCTGACGCGCCGCCGCGCAGATGGCGTCGCCGGCGGATTTCTCGGGCGTCGGGCGCATCCCGGCGCGCGCGGCCCTGAGGTCGTCGTCGTCTTCTGTCCGCGCGATGATGCGGTCCATCATCCGGACTGTCTCGACCGGGTATTTGCCGGTCGCACTCTCCGCCGACAGCATCACCGCATCGGCGCCATCGAACACCGCCGTCGCCACGTCGGAGGCCTCGGCCCGCGTCGGAGTCGGGTTCTCGATCATGCTCTCCATCATCTGGGTCGCCACCACGACGGGGCGGCCGAAGCGATGGGCGGCGCGGATCAGGCGCTTCTGGATCAGCGGCACATCCTCGGCCGGCAGTTCCACGCCCAGGTCGCCGCGGGCGACCATGATGGCGTCGGACAGCCGCAGCACCTCGTCGATAGACTGCAGCGCGCCTGGCTTTTCGATCTTGGACAGGATGAAAGCCCGGTCGCCGACGATCTCGCGCGCCTCGGCGACGTCCTCGGGGCGCTGGACGAACGACAGGCCGATCCAGTCGCAGCCGTGATCCAGGGCGAACGCCAGGTCCGAGCGGTCCTTGACGGTGAGGGCGGGGATCGGGAGCACCAGACCCGGGAGGTTCACGCCCTTGTGGTCGGACAGCCGGCCCCCGACGATGACCCGGGTGTCGAGAAACTCGGGCGTCTGGCGGGTCACCTCCAACCGGATGCGGCCATCGTCGAGCAGCAGGACGGACCCAGGGCCGGCCGCGGCCATGATCTCGGGATGCGGCAACTGCACGCGTTGGCCATCGCCCGGCCGTTCCTGCAGGTCCAGCCGCAACGTGCGGCCCCACTGCAGCATGACGCCCCCGCCGGCGAAGCGCCCAACGCGGAGCTTCGGCCCCTGCAGGTCGGCCAGGATGCCGATCGGGCGGCCAGTCTTCTTCTCGACCTTGCGGATGCGAGCGATGACCTCGGCGTGACCCTCCTGGGCGCCGTGGCTGAAGTTCAGGCGGAAGACATCCGCGCCGGTGCGGAACAGTTCCTCGAGACGCTCGAGGCTGGAGGAGGCCGGGCCGATCGTGGCCACGATCTTCACCCGTCGGCGGCGCCGGATCGCTTCAGCCACGCGAGGGGTCTCCTTCTTGGTCCGACCGACTCGGACGCGAATCCGGACGGGCCAATTTGACCCTGGGGACTCCTACCAGCAAGCTAAGGCGCGCGAGCGATTTGTGTTTTCCCATGTCGGAACGGCGACCGCGACCGCGTCCTAGGGGATCAAACCGGATGGAGGTTCCCATGCCCTATGTCGACGGGTTCGTGCTGGCGGTGCCGAAGGCGAACATCGAGGCCTACAAGGCCATGGCCGCCCTGGGCGGCAAGATCTGGATGGAACACGGCGCGCTGAGCTACGTCGAGACGTTCGCCGACGACGTGCCGTATGGCGAGCTCACCTCGTTCCCACGTGCCGTGCAGGCCACGGACGACGAGATCGTGGTGTTCTCCTGGGCGACCTATGAGTCGCGTGAGCATCGCGATGCGGTGATGGCCAAGGTCATGGCCGATGAGCGGATGAACGACAGCAACATGCCGTTCGACGGCAAGCGGATGATCTTCGGAGGCTTCCAGAGCTTCATCTCGCTCTAGGGGCCGGCTGGGCAGGTCGAGATCAGGTGCAGATCGCATCCGGTTGTCGTTGAGCCCCGCCGCATTACGGCGATTTATCTTGGCCCGCCCACGGGGCGGGTCACATAAGGGCCGCATCGGGCGGGCTTGAGGGAGCCGTCGTCCCAGGAGCTGCGCCACCTTGCTGAGCCTTGCCGCCACCCTCGCCCTCGCGGCGCCACAAGCGGCCGAGCTGCCGCGCATGCCGCCGATCGAGCGCGCGCCGCAGATCACCTACCTCGACCGGAACGGCGCCGTGATCGGCGTGCGGGGCGGGCGGTTCGCGCCGCCGGTCGATGTCGCGCGCCTGCCGCGCCACGTGCCGGCCGCCTTTGTGGCCATCGAGGACCGGCGCTTCTACGAACATGACGGCTTCGATCCCCGTGGGATCGCGCGGGCGATCGTCACTGGCCTGAGCGAAGGGCGCGCCACCCAGGGCGCCTCGACGATCACCCAGCAGCTGGCGCGGAACCTGTTCCTGACCCAGGAGCGCACGCTGGAGCGCAAGGCGACGGAACTCGTCTATGCGATCGAGCTGGAGCGCACCTACACCAAGTCCCAGATCCTGGGCCTCTACCTGAGCCGGGTCTATTTCGGCGCTGGCGCCTATGGTCTGGAGGCCGCTGCGCAACGCTACTTCAACAAGCCGGCGGCCAAGCTGACGATCCGCGAAGCCGCCATACTGGCGGGGATCCTAAAGTCGCCCACTGGCTACAACCCGGTCGACGAGCCCGAGCGATCGGCCGAGCGGACCAAGCTGGTGCTGGCGGCCATGGTCGAGACCGGTGCGATCTCGGCGGCCCAGCGGGACAAGGCGCTGGCGCAGAAGCCCCGCGTCTACAAGACCGCGGCCAACGCGTCATCGCAGTACTTCGTCGATTGGGCCGACGCCGAGGTCCGCCGCATGGTCCCCAAGCTGACCCGCGACCTGATCGTGGAGACCACCCTGGACCAGACCCTGGCGAGCGCGGCGGGGGAGGCCGCCAAGGCCACGGTCTCGCGGTACAAGGCGCAATCCGCCGACCAGGCCGCGCTTGTCGCCCTCGACGGCGCCGGACGCGTGCGCGCCATGATCGGCGGCGTCGACTATCGCGCCGCGCCTTACAACCGTGCCGTCAGCGCGCGGCGCCAGGCCGGCTCGGCGTGGAAGCCCTTCGTCTACCTGACGGCGCTGGAGCAGGGGCGAACGCCCGCCACCGAGGTCATCGACGAGCCGGTGACGATCGCCGGCTGGTCGCCCAGCAACTACGAGGCCGGCGCCTATCTTGGGCCAATCACGCTGGAGACGGCGCTGGCCAAGTCGGTGAATACGGTGGCCGCGCGCCTGGCGGACGAGGTCGGGCGGCCCCAGGTGGCGCTCACCGCGCGGCGGATCGGCATCGCCTCCACGGTCAACACGGATCCGGCCATGGCCCTGGGAACGACCCTGGTCTCGCCGCTGGAGATGACTCAGGCCTACGCCGCGTTCGCCAATGGCGGGGGCCGTGTGCAGGCGTACGGAGTCGAGCGGATCCGCTCAGGGGCCACGGTGATCTATCAGAAGCGGACGCCGACACCCGTTCCCGCCATCGGAAACCCGGCCCTCAGTGAGCTGAACCAGATGCTGCGGACGGTGATGATCGCCGGCACCGGCGCACGCGCCCGGGTGGCGGGCTACGATCTCGCAGGGAAGACCGGCACGACGTCGGACTACAAGGACGCCTGGTTCTGCGGCTACACCGGCGGCTTCGCCAGCTGCGCCTGGATGGGGCGCGACGATGCGAGGCCCATGGGTCGGATCAGCGGGGCGACCGCGCCGGCCGAGATGTGGCGGAGCTTCATGGTCACGGCGCTGAAGCGCGTGCCGGTCCAGGCCATACCATACGGTCCGCCAGCCCCGGTTCCCGCGCCGCCTGTGGAGGTCGCGGCTCAGTCGCCCGCCGCCTCCGACGGGTCGCCGCCGTCCCAGCCGCCCACGGACTAGCCTGGGCTGTCGCTGGCGGCGGTGACCGACCGGGCGTTGGGGTTGGGCCGCCCGGCCGGTTCCTGCGCGCTAGAAGCTGTAGCGCGCGCCCACGTAGATCTGGCGGCCGAAGTGGTGGTTGGTCCACACCCGCGACGCATCGGTGTCGTTGCGCTGCTGGCTGTCCTCGTCCGTCAGGTTCAGACCTTCCAGGGTCAGCCGCAGGCTCTCGGTCAACTGGTAGCTGACATTGGCGTCGATGGTGGTCGTCGCCGGCACCCAGTCGGCGTCCTGGTAGTCCTGGCGGCGGCCCGTGGTCAGGCTGCCGAGGTTCCCGGACGGCACCGCGACCAGGTAGTTGGAGCGGTGCGACAGCGACACGCGGGCCGAGAACTTCTCGTCCTCGTAGTAGACGGTCGCATTGTAGGCGGTCTTGGAGATGTTGGTCGTCCGGTTCTCCAGCACCAGCCCGGCCGGGCAGACGCCGTTGACCGGCGTGCCGGCGCAGAACTTCGAGGTGCCCTTCACGTAGGTGTAGTTCAGCAGGGTCCCGAAGTTGCCCACCCAGGTCGGCAGGTCGAAGGCGTCGACCAGCGGCGTGAACGGCTGCTGGATGTTGACCTCGAACCCGCGGAGCGGCTTGCCGCCCTTGGTGTTGATGGTGGTGGTGAACTGGGTGTCGTCGTTCACCGTGCGGCCCGTGCCGGCCAGCAGCGATTCCGGGAAGCCGAACTGGGAGTAGGGGCCCGTCAGGCGGACCGTGGTGAAGTCCGTCTTGAAGTCCTTCACGAAGAAGCCCAGCGCGACCAGTGACTTGCCGCCCGGGTACCATTCGAACGAGAGGTCGTAGGTGTCGGCCTTCTGCGGCTTCAGGTTCGGGTTGCCCGCGGTGATGGTCAGATTGCCGGAGGTGTTGAGCGTCCCGCCGGGGTTCAGCGCGCCCAGGCCCGGACGCACCATCACCTTGGCGGCCGCCGCGCGGACCAGGATCTCGGGCGTCACCTCCGCCACGACGTTGGCCGAGGGCAGCCATTCGTCATAGCTGTTGTCCACCACCAGCCGGACGGGCGCGCCGCCGGCGAAGGTGTAGCCCTGGGCCGTCAGATCGGTGTCCACATAGCGGACGCCGACGTCACCGCGCAGCCGCCAGGGCAGCACGTCGGTGTCGAAATCCACCTGGACGTAGGCCGCCGTGCTTTCCTCGGTGATCTTGCGCCAGTTGCCCCGGGCGCTGGTGTTCTCGATGCCTTGCAGCGCGAAGACGCCGGTCCCGGAGTAGATGCCATAGGCCTGGGCCACGGCGTCGAAGTTGGGGATGACCCAGCCGGTCGGCGTATTGTCGCCGCCGAAGCCCTTGCCGAAGCCGGTCAGCAGTTCCGACAGCGAACTCATGGTCGAGCCCGCCGGCATGGCCGGGATCGCGAACTCGGTGGCCCGGCGATATTCCTGGCTGTCGTTGACGTACTTCTTCCACTCGGCGCC
>JAIXTR010000562.1 GCA_027483845.1 Caulobacteraceae bacterium
CGCGTCGGCGCCGTCGTCGCGGCCAGGGACTGAAGCTTGCCATCCTCGACCAAAGCGTCCGCCGCCAGCCGCACGGGACCATAGTCGGTCGTCAGCATCAGGACGCCGTCGTCGATCCGGATCAGCGGCTGTTTCGCGTTCGGCTGCGGCGGACGGCGCAGGAAATCCTGCACCAGCGGATCCAGCGCGCCCACGTGCAGGCCATCCTGGCGAAGCTGGGCCCGCAGCTGCGGCTTGCGCAGCGTGACCGACACCACCTCGATGCCGCTGATGCGCGCGCGGTAGCGGACCTCGGCGCGTTCAGCGACGAAGTCGGGGTTGTTCGGGTCGCCGATGCGCAGGCGGGCGGTGAAGATATCCGGGCCGAAGGCTTCGACCTGGGCGTCGGCGGCCACGCCCTTGGACCGCAGCCACCCGGTCAGCGCCTCGCGCGCCAGGGCCTTGCGGTTCAGCCACGCGGCGGTGACGGCGATCAGCAGGACCACGCCCAGCACCGCCAGGATGCGGAGCAGCGTGCGCGTCGGGCGCGTCTGTTGGGCGTCGTCGGTCAAGGTCACCGGTTCTGGCGTTCAATCCCCCACATAGCGGGAATCGCGCGGGAACCGTGACTGTTCCCGTTTCAGCGGAAGCGTGGGTCTCGTGGAGGGGGTGAGACCAGGCTCGGAGCATAGACCCATTGCGCTCCATCGCTCGCCTTGAAGGCTTACGATCCCCCTCCGCCGGACATTACGCTTAACGGGGCGCGCCGGACGCAGTCAGACGCCCATCTGCGCCAGGGCGACGCCGCCATCGACGGCGATGGTCTCGCCGACCACATAGTCGCCGGCGCGGCTGGCCAGATAGATCGCGACGCCCTGCATGTCCTCGTCCGTGCCGATGCGGCGCGACGGGATGCGCTTGGCCACTTCCACGCTCTGGTCGCGGGCCACCTTGTTCATCTCGGAGGCGAAGGCCCCAGGCGCGATAGCGGTCATCACGATGTTGTCTTCGATCAGCCGCGCCGCCATCCGGCGGGTCAGGTAGATCAGGCCGGCCTTGGAGGCGTGGTAGGAATAGGTCTCCTGCGGGTTCAGGCGGATGCCGTCGATCGAGGCGATGTTGATCACCTTGGACGGCCGCGCCGGCGTCGCCGTGGTGGCCAGCACCTCGTGCAGCGCCTGGGTCAGGAAGAAGGGCGACTTCAGGTTCAGGTTCATCACCTTGTCCCAGCCGCTCTCGGGGAATTCGTCGAAGGGCGCGCCCCAGGCGGCGCCGGCGTTGTTCAGCAGGATGTCGAGCTTGTTTTCCTTGGCCAGGTAGGCCGCGGTCAGCGCCTTGCAGCCCTCGACCGTCGAGACGTCCATCGGCAGCGGGATGCACTGGGGACCCAGTTCCTCGGCCGTCTCGATGCAGGCCGGGGCCTTGCGCGACGAGATGTAGACCTTGGCCGCGCCGGCTTCGAGGAAGCCCTTGGCGATCATCTTGCCGATGCCGCGCGAACCCCCGGTGACCAGCGCCACCTTGCCATCCAGGGAAAACAGATTGGACGCCACGGAACCTCCACTTCCTATCGTTGCGTGAGGGCCGGTACGCTCCGCAAAGCCATACGGCGCAATTGACTTGGCCCCCTCGGCCGAGGCCTATAACACGCGTTTGAATTTCGCGACCGCCAGATATTTCAACGAGCGGTCCGCCATCATTTCGAGGAAGCTCATGACCGAGATCAATTCGGTGACCACGCTCACCCGCGACGGGGACGTGGCGATCGTCACCCTCAATTCGCCGCCGGTGAACGCCCTGTCCGCCAACGTCCGCGACGGTCTGTTCGAGGGCTTCAAGCAAGCCGTCGCCAGCGACGCCAAGGCCATCGTCCTGATCTGCGACGGCCGCACCTTCATCGCCGGCGCCGACATCAGCGAGTTCGGCGCCCCGGGCAAACCCTCCGCCTCCCTGCCCGACGTGCAGAACATGATGGAGAACTCGCCCAAGCCAGTGATCGCCGCGATCCACGGCACCGCCCTGGGCGGCGGCCTGGAAGTGGCGCTGTGCGCGCACTATCGCGTGGCCGTCCCGTCCGCGAAGCTGGGCCTTCCCGAAGTGGCCCTGGGCCTGCTGCCGGGCGCCGGCGGCACCCAGCGCCTGCCCCGCGTCGTGGGTGTCGAGAACGCGCTTGAGATGATGACCTCGGGCCGCCACGTGCCGGCGCCGGAAGCCGCCAAGCTGGGCCTGGTCGACGAGCTGGTCGAGGAAGGCAAGCTCAAGGAAGGCGCACTCGCCTTCGCCAACAAGGCCATCGCCGAAAAGAAGCCGCTGGTGAAGATCAGCGAGAACAACACCAAGCTCGAAGAGGCCAAGGGCAAGCCCGAGATCTTCGCCGAGTTCCGCAAGAAGAACGCCCGCAAGTTCCGCGGCTTCGACGCCCCGGAAGCCAACATCAAGTGCATCGAGGCGGCGGTGAATTCGGCCACCTTCGACGAGGGCCTGGCCGTCGAGCGTCAGCTGTTCATGGGCCTGATGACCGGCAGCCAGTCGGCCGCCCAGCGCTATTACTTCTTCGCCGAACGCCAGGCGAACAAGATCCCGGACGTGCCGGACGACACCCCCATCCGCGAGATCAAGAAGGTCGGGGTCCTCGGCGCCGGCACCATGGGCGGCGGCATCTCGATGAACTTCGCCAACGTGGGCATCCCGGTGGTGATCGTCGAGCTGAAGCAGGACGCCCTCGACCGCGGCCTGGGCGTCATCCGCAAGAACTATGAGCGTTCGCGCGGCGCCGATCCGGCTGTGACCGAGAAGCGGATGAGCCTGCTGACCGGCTCGCTGGACATGAACGCCTTCGCCGACTGCGACCTCGTCATCGAGGCCGTGTTCGAGCGGATGGACATCAAGAAGGACGTGTTCACCAAGCTGGACGCGATCTGCAAGCCGGGCGCGATCCTGGCCTCGAACACCAGCTACCTGAACATCGACGAGATCGCGGCCGTCACCAAGCGTCCTGAGGACGTGATCGGCCTGCACTTCTTCTCGCCGGCCAACGTCATGAAG
>JAIXTR010000107.1 GCA_027483845.1 Caulobacteraceae bacterium
CGGCAGCACGACCGCGCCGACGAGGCCAATCGCGCCAAGTCGCGGTTCCTCGCCGCCGCCAGCCATGATCTGCGCCAGCCCGCCCACGCGCTCGGCCTGTTCGCTGGCGCCCTCAGCGAACTGCGGCTCCCGCCCGAGGCGCGGCGGCTGGCCGACCACATCACCGGCTCCGTCCGTGCGCTCGACACCCTCTTCGCGGTCCTGCTCGACGTGTCGAAACTGGACGCCGGGGTGGTGGAAGCCCGCCGGGAGGCCGTGGCCTTGGGTCCCCTGCTGGCCCGGCTGACCATCGACTACGCCGAGCAAGCCAAGGTGAAGGGCGTCGCGCTGCGCCAGGCGCCCACGTCCCTGGTCGTGGTCAGCGACCCCGTGCTGCTGGAACAGGTGCTGCGCAACCTGATCTCCAACGCCGTGAAGTACACCGACGCCGGCGGCGTCGTGGTCGGCGCGCGGCGCCGCGCGGGACGGGTGGCGGTCGAGGTCTGGGACACCGGCCGTGGCGTCCCCCCGACCCAGGCCGAGGCGATCTTCGAAGAGTTCTATCAGATCGACAATCCGGAGCGTGATCGCGACAAGGGGCTGGGCCTGGGCCTCTCCATCGTGCGCCGCATCGCGCCGCTGATCGGAGCCGACGCGGATTTCGCCTCCAACCTCGGCCGTGGCAGTGTCTTCCGCCTCACCATGCCGCGCGGGGCGCTGGCCGACTTGCCCGCGGCGACGGAAACCCCCACCGCCCCCGGCGCCCTGCGCACCGGCTTCATCCTGGTCGTCGACGACGAAGAGGCGATCCAGCGGGCCATGGCCGCGCTGCTGACCCGCTGGGGTCACCGCGTGTCGGCCGTCGCCTCGGCGGACGAGGCCCTCGCCCGGCGGGACGCCGACGGGGCGGTCCCCGACCTGATCATCTGCGACGATCGCCTGCGCGGCGGGGAGACGGGCGTCGGAACGCTTAAGCGGCTTCGCGCGGCTTTTGGCGCCGAGATCCCGGCCCTGCTGGTCACCGGCGACGCAACCGCCAAGACCGCCGCCGGCGCAGCGGACATGGTCCTGCACAAGCCCCTGCCCAACGCCGTGCTGCGCGCCGCCATCGGCCAGCTGCTGAGAGACTGACGGCGCGGGATCAGGCTTCGTGCTGGCGCGCCGCCTGCGCCCGGTTGGCGACGCCCAGCACCCGGAAGATGGTGGTCAGGTGCGCCTTCACCGTCCCTTCCGTCACGCCCAGCTGGTAGGCGATCTCCTTGTTGGACGCGCCCTGCCGGATCAGCCCCAGCACCGTGCGCTGGCGGTCGGTCAGCGCCTCGGCGGCCGACGACCGCGCGGGCCCTTCGCCGGACGCTTGCAGCATGAAGGGCGGCACATAGACCTCACCCGACAGCACCAACCGGATCGCCGCGGCCAGGGTGGTGGCGCTGGCCGATTTCGCCACATAGCCAAGGACGCCCAGACCCAGGGCGGCGCGGACGTCGGCCGGCGCCTCCGAGGAGGAAATCACCATCAGCGGCACGGCCGGATGAGCCGCCACGAACGCCGTCACGCCCGACAGGCCGCTCGCGTCGGGCAACATGAGGTCCAGCAGCACGAGCCCGATGTCGGGATGGGCCGCGGCCAACGCGAGCGCGGCCGCGCAGCCGCCGGCTTCCAGCACCACGGCGTCCGGCTCCAGCCCGCGCAGCACCGCCGTCAGGCCGTGCCGCACCACCGCATGATCGTCGACCACCAGGAACTTCACCGACAGGACCCCGTCCGGCGCACCAACGCCCGCCACGGCCAAGGTACAGCGCTCGCCGCCGTCCGGCACGACGATTCCCCCTGCAGGCGCAGCGCGACTGGACTTCCGCGACGGCGCGGCGCTTTGAATGGAAAAAACAACGGGGGGATACGATGACCACGTCCGAGAATACCGCGGGCGCCACGCGCCGGGCGATGATAGCAAGCGCGCTGGCCGCGTCGGCGCTGATGTCGACCGAGAGCCGGGCGGCGGGCACGGGTCCTGTCGTGACGGCGGTCGGCGCCGGCATCGGCGCGGGACGGCCCTCGCTGCGGCTGGGCGCCTTCGACCTGGGCGCCAAGGGCTACACGGTGGAGGAGTTCTTCCTCACCGGGACGGCGCGGTCGTTCAAGCTGGTTGGCGAAGCGACCATCGACGGGCGCTGGACGGCCGAGCCTGATGGGTCCGCCGGCTACGCCACGCGGATCGTGGTGGTCCGGCCCAAGGACCCGGCCAAGTTCAGCGGCAGCGTCGCGGTCGAGTGGCTGAACGTCACCGGCGGCCTCGATGCGGCGCCCGACTGGTCCTACACCCATCGCGAGATCACCCGGCGCGGCCATGCCTGGGTCGGCGTCTCCGCGCAGAAGGTGGGCGTGGAAGGCGGCTCCCGCTTCGGCTCGGGCGGCGCGCTGAAACAGGCCGACCCCGCGCGCTACGGCGGTCTCAGCCATCCGGGCGACGCCTTCGCCTTCGACATCTTCAGCCAGGCCGGCGCCGTCGTGAAACGCGCGGCGGGCGCCACGCCGCCCGTATTGGGCCCGCTGAAGCCGGCCCGTGTGCTGGCGATGGGTGAGAGCCAGTCGGCGTCGTACCTGACCACCTACGTCAACGCCGTGGATCCGCTGGCGCGGGTGTTTGACGGCTTCCTGATCCACTCCCGCTCGGGTAGCGCGGCGATGCTGGCGCCGGGAGTCGGCGTGGGCGGCGCACCGGGCGGAGCGCGCGCGCCGGCCGGTCTCAAGCTGCGGTCCGACCTGCGGGTCCCGGTCCTCACCCTGATCGCCGAGACCGACCTGATGGGCCAGCAGGGCGGTGGGTTCCTGACCGCCCGGCAGCCGGACAGCAACCGCCTGCGGACCTGGGAAATGGCCGGGACCGCCCACGTGGACAACTACGCCCTGATGGTCAGCGCCATCGACTCCGGTCAGGCGCCGGTGGCGACCATCGCCGCGGCCTGGCGGCCGGTGACCGCCACCATCCTGGGCAAGCTGGCCAAGCCGATGAACGCCGCGCCCCAGCACCACTATGTCGCCATGGCCGCGCTCTCGCACTTGGAGACCTGGGTGCGGACCGGCCGCGCTCCGCCCCGCGCGCCGCGGCTTGAGGTGGCGACCGAGGCGGGCAGCCCACCCCAGCTGGTGCTGGACGCCAACGGCAACGCCCGCGGCTGCATCCGCTCGCCGTGGGTCGATGCGCCGTTCGCCCGCTACTCCGGCTTGGGCAACAGCGGCGGCCCGCTCGGCTTCCTGGCCGGGACCACCGAGCCCTATGACGCCGAAACGCTGAAGCGGCTCTATCCCGGCGGCCGGGCCGAGTACCTGAAGCGCTTCGACGCGGCGCTCACCCAGGCGGTGAAGGCCGGCTTCATCCTGCCCGCCGACCTCGACGAGATCCGGACCCTGGCTGCCGCCATGGTTCCGACGTCGCTCTAGGCATGAAGGTCGGGATCGTCGGCGCGGGCATGTCGGGCCTGGCCTGCGCCGAGGCGCTCGCCGCCCAGGGGCACACGCTGACGCTCCTCGACAAGGGCCGGGGCGCCGGGGGTCGGATGTCGGTCCGCCGGATGGCCACGCCCCTGGGCGAGGCGGCGTTCGACCACGGCGCCCAGTACTTCACGATCCGCGACCCACAATTCCAGGCGCGGGCGGCGGGCTGGATCGCAGCCGGCTGCGTCGCCCCCTGGCCCGCCGCCGGACCCGACGCCTATGTCGGGACACCCGGCATGAATGCCCCGGTCCGACAGATGGCCGCGGCGTTCCCCGTTCAATGGGGCGCGCGGGTCACCCGGCTGTCCCGCGAGGGCGAGACGTGGCGCCTCGATGTGGAGAACGCCGACGCGGTCGAGGTCGACGCGGTGGTGGTGGCCCTGCCGGCCGAGCAGGCCGCCGACCTGACCGGACCCATCGCACCCGACATGTCGGCCCAGGCTGCGGCCACCCGAACCCAACCCTGCTGGACCGTGATGGCCGCCTTCGCGGAGCGGCTGCCCACGCCCACGGACAGCTGGCGCGGCGCGGATGGCGAGCCGCTGGGCTGGGCGGCGCGGAACGTCTCCAAACCCGGTCGGACGGGTCCCGAAAGCTGGGTGCTGCAAGGCGGGCCCGACTGGTCGCGCGAGGTGCTCGAATGGACCCCGGAGGACGTGACATCCGTCCTGTTGGCGGCGCTGGCGACACGGATCGGCGCCGATCTGCCGCCCCCCGTCGCCCAGGGGGCGCACCGCTGGCGCTACGCCCGGTCCGGCGCCGAGGGCTCCGGCGCGCTCTGGGATCCGGAGCTTCGACTGGGCCTCTGCGGCGACTGGCTGATCGGCCCCCGCGTCGAGGCGGCCTGGTTGTCGGGTACGATCCTCGCGGACCGCGTTAGCGGCCAGTAGCGACGCTTGCACGCGGGCAGGTGCAACCCGGGCTTCGGCTTCCTACGTCTGCGGCATGAAGCGCGCGATCGATCCGTCATGAGGCCCCGCCCCGATCCCGTCGGTCCGGGCCAGGAAAGCGTCTGGGCCTATCCCCGACCGCCCGTGGCCGTCCCGACCCCCGCGCATATCGTCATCACCCATCGCGGCGTGACAGTCGCCGACACCCGGTCGAGCATCCGTACCCTCGAGACCAGCCACCCGCCGACCTACTACATCCCGCCTGCGGACATTGCGCCTGGCCTGCTGCGCCGCGCCGAGGGCAGCTCGTTCTGCGAATGGAAGGGCGTGGCGACCTATTGGGACGTGGTGATCGGCGACGTCGTCCTGCCCCGGGTCGGCTGGAGCTACGCCGACCCCAGCGCCGCCTTCGCGAGCCTGCGCGACCACGTCGCCTTCTACGCCGCCCCGTTCGAGCGCTGCAGCGTCGACGGGGAGGTGGTCACGCCGCAGCCCGGCGACTTTTACGGCGGCTGGATCACCCGCGCGCTGGCCGGCCCGTTCAAGGGCGTCCCCGGCAGCCGGGGCTGGTGACCCGATGAGCGACGGGTCTCCCCCGGATCGGCCCTCGCCCAAGGCCCGTTCCATCCCCAACGGGCGCTTGTCCCGGCTGGGCCACTTCGGCCGCCTCGCGGGCGGCGTCGCCGGCGGCATGCTGGCCGAAGGCGCCCGGCGGCTCGCCGACGGCCAGCGGCCCCGCATGAGCGAGCTCCTGCTCACGCCCGCCAATGTCACCCGGGTCGCGGAGCGCCTGTCCCACCTGCGCGGCGCGGCCATGAAGCTGGGCCAGATGATCTCCATGGACGCCGGCGACGTCCTGCCGCCCGCCCTGACCGAGATCCTGGCCCGCCTGCGCCAGGACGCTGACCGGATGCCGCCGCGCCAGCTGGAAGAGACCTTGGCGGCCCAGTGGGGCGCCGACTGGCGGGCGCGGTTCGAGCGGTTCGACCTCACGCCGGTGGCCGCCGCCTCCATCGGCCAGGTGCACCGGGCCACGACACGCGACGGCCGCAGTCTCGCGATCAAGGTCCAGTACCCCGGCGTGCGCGACAGCATCGACGCCGATGTCGACAACGTCGCCACCCTGCTGCGGATGTCCGGCCTGCTGCCCCCGGGCCTCGATATCGCCCCCCTCCTGACGGCGGCGAAGACCCAACTCCGCGAGGAAGCCGACTACCTCCGCGAGGGGGAGCAGATGGCGCTGTTCGGCCGGCTGCTGGCCGACGCGCCAGGCTATGTCGTACCCACCCTCGACCGCGAGTTCACGACCGGCCAGGTGCTGGCCATGAGCTTCGTGGAGGCGCGCCCCATCGAGAGCCTGATGGATGCGCCGCAGAACGTCCGCGACACCGTGCTCCGCGCGCTGATCGCCCTGGTCCTGCGCGAGCTGTTCGAGTTCGGCGTCATGCAGACCGACCCGAATTTCGGCAACTACCGCTACCAGCCGAGCTCCGGCCGACTGGTCCTGCTGGACTTCGGCGCCGCCAGGCCAGTGCCGCCGGAGACGACGGCGGGCTATCGTCGGATCCTGGCCGCCGCCACGCGTGAGGACCACCAGGGCGTGCGCGAGGCGTCCTTGGCCGCCGGCTTCCTGGGCCCTGGCGCGGTTAGCCGCCACGGCGACCGGATCGACCAAATGATCGACGTAGTGATCGGCAAGCTGAACGCACCGCGCGCCTTCGACTTCGGCGACCGTCGCTTCGTCGAGGTGCTGCGCGAGCAGGCCTCTGACGTCGCCGCCGACCGCGGCGCGTGGCATGTCCCGCCCGCCGACATCCTGTTCGTGCAGCGAAAGATCAGCGGCGTGGCCCTGCTGGGCGCGCGCATGCGGGCCAGGGTCGATGTGCGGTCAATGATCGAGCCCTATCTGCAGGACCTCGCACCCACCGCCTGACACGGCATCAGGGTTTCGGCGCCGCCGGCTCGTGGTTCATCGCCGCCGCGGCCAACTCATGCTGCAGGGTGGTCCGTCCGGCGGCCTTCCGCTCGCTGTAGCGGTCGACCAGATACGCGTTGTGGTCGCGGGTGAGCAGGGTGAACTTGAATAGCTCCTCCATCACGTCCACCACGCGATCATAGTAGTCGGACGGGCGCATGCGGCCCTCGGCGTCGAACTCCTGATAGGCCTTGGCCACCGACGACTGGTTCGGAATGGTGATCATCCGCATCCAGCGGCCCAGCAGGCGCATGGCGTTGACCGCGTTGAACGACTGGGAGCCGCCCGACACCTGCATCACCGCCAGCGTCCGGCCTTGCGTCGGGCGCACGCTGCCGATCTCCAGCGGGATCCAGTCGATCTGGGCCTTCATGATGCCGGTGATCGCACCGTGGCGTTCCGGGCTGGTCCAGACCTGGCCCTCCGACCATAGCGACAGCTCGCGCAGCTCCTGGACCTTGGGGTGGTCCGGCGTCGTCGCGTCCGGCAGCGGCAGCCCGGTCGGATCGAACACCCGCGTCTCGGCCCCCATCCGGTCCAGCAGGCGCTGCGCCTCATAGGTCAGGAAGCGGCTGAACGAATGCACCCTCAGCGAACCGTAGAGCAGCAGGATCCGGGGCGGATGGGTGGACGGCGCCGACGATGTCAGGCGCTCAAGCGTGGGCCGGTCGGCGAAGGCAGGATCGAGCGCGGGAAAGGACGTCATGGAAACTCTCGGCACGGTCGAACGCGACCGTCTTCCATCCGTCTCATATTTCCATTATTCTGGAAATATGAAATCAAAGGACGCCATCGGCCGGCTGGGAGCCTTGGCCCATGAGGGCCGGCTCGCGATCTTCCGGATGCTGGTCAAGGCTGGGCCGGAGGGC
>JAIXTR010000533.1 GCA_027483845.1 Caulobacteraceae bacterium
ACGGCAAGATCTTCGTTCTGGATCTGGAAAGCGCGCTGCGCATCCGCACGGGCGAGCAGGACGCCGCGGCGATCGCGGGCTGATCGCCCTGCGCCGGGGAACGGCCATGCGGGCAGGGGTCGTGGTCGGCGTCCTTTCGCTCTTCGCCGCTGCGCCGGCGACCGCCGAAGTCACCTCGGTCCAAGCGATCGACGCCCTTAAGCGCCATGTGTGCTTCAGCCGAACTTGGTGGGGAGACCCGTACGCACGCCTGGGACAGACCGTCACCGTCGATCTGCGCCTCGACGGCCGCGCGGCCTATCTCTGGAGCGAGGACATGCGCGCCGTGCCGCGGGTCAGGCGTTGGGCGGACAGCTACATGGTGGTCACGCGTCCGACAGGCCCCGCCGTGACGCAGCGCTCGGGGTACAATATCGAACTGCTGCGTGGGGAGCCGGCCTACGAGCGGGAGCGCCGTCGGGTCTACGCCGCCCAAACGCAACGCCTGCGCATCGACCTGCCTGCGTCCTGCGACCCGAGGTTCGACCCGGACACGCCCGCCAAGCTCGAGATGCGGGCCGCCGTCCTGGCCAGCCTGTCCAACGCCGTCGCCACCTGGGGCCGCCGTCCGCCCCGCGGCGGCGTCCGGGTGACGCTGGCCAACTTCAACACCGACTATCCCGAGACCTTCGCCCTGCGTCAGGACACCGGCGAGGTTCTGCGTATCGGCCTGCAGACCGGCTACGCGGTCACCCCCGTGCCCCCCGGCCTCGCCGCCGTCCAGCTCCGGCGGCTGATCCAGCGCTACGGGGAGACGCGATTGGTGACGGTCCGTTGACGCCGCAGCGTACCGCCAGCGGCCTGTCGGTCACGCCCTGCGGGCGCGCTTGCCCTTGCCGGATGTTTCCGTCGTCGCCAGCTCCACCTCGCCGAACAGATTCTGTTGGGGGAGGGATGGAGCGGCCACCTGCGGTTCGGCGCGCCGGCTGAGCAGGAACAGAGCGGTCTCGGCCCGCCAATTCTCGATCGGCTGACGCGGGTCGATCGGGCGGGCCGGGCGGCCCTCGGCCAAGGACGCGCAGGCGTCGATACGCAGGTCCAGGTCGTCGCACAGGGCGGTGAAGTCGCGCAGGGTGCAGAGGTGGATGTTCGGCGTCGACCACCAGGGTTCGGGCAGGGCCCCCGTCTCCGGCATCCGGCCGCGGGAGAGCAGCGCCCAGCGCACCTTCCAATGGCCGAAGTTCGGGACCGAGACCACGGCCTGGTCGGCGATGCGCAGCAGCTCGGAAAGTACGTGCCGCGGCTCGCGCATCTGCTGGAGGGTCTTGGAGAGGATCGCGTAGTCGAAGGCGCGCGTCGGGAAGTGGTCGAGATCACGGTCGCCGTCGCCCTGCACCACGGCCAGGCCGCGCGCCAGGCAGGCGGCCACGCCCTGTGGGCTGATCTCCAATCCCTGGCCGTCGACGCCCTTCTCGCGGGTCAACAGCTCCAGCAGCTCACCGTCCTCGCAGCCGATGTCGAGAACGCGCGCATTGGGGCGGACCAGCTTCAGGATTTCGGCGAAGTCCTCGCGAATGGCGCTCACGCCAGTCCTCGCGCGGTCGCTTGCGCCGCCAGGAAGCCGCGCAGGGTCTGGTCCAGCAAGGGTTCGTCCAGGAAGAAGGCGTCGTGGCCTTTGTCGGTCTGGATCTCGGCGAAGCTGGCCCGGCAACCAGCGCCGTTCAGGGCGCGGACGATGTCGCGGCTTTCGGGCGTGGGGTAGAGCCAGTCGGAGGAGAAGCTCAGCACGCAGAACTTCACATGCCGCGCCTTCACGAAGGCCTCGGCCAACACGCCCCCGTACTGGGCGGCGAGGTCGAAGTAGTCCAGCGCCCGGGTGATGTAGAGATAGCTGTTGGCGTCGAACCGATCGACGAAGCTGGTCCCTTGGTGGCGCAGGTAGCTCTCGACCTGGAAGTCGGCGTCGAAGCCCCAGGACAAGCCATCCCGTTGCAGCTCGCGGCCGAACTTCCGCTGCAGGGCGGCTTCCGACAGGTAGGTGATGTGCGCGGCCATGCGCGCCACGGCCAGACCCTTCTCGGGTCGGACGCCGGCGGCCAGATAGGCGCCCTGCCGCCAGTTGGGATCGGCCATGATCGCCTGGCGCCCCACCTCGTGGAAGGCGATGTTCTGGGCCGAGTGCCGGGCCGCCGCGGCGATGACCACCGCGCTGAACAGCTTCTCCGGATAGTCGGCCGCCCACTGCAGGACCTGCATCCCGCCCATGGATCCACCGACCGCCGCGAACAGGGTCTCGATCCCCAGGGCCTCGATGAGCATCGCCTGGGCGCGCACCATGTCGCCGATGGTGATGACCGGGAATGTCAGGCCGTACGGGGCGTTGGTGGCCGGGTCGGTGGAGGCCGGCCCGGTGCTGCCCATGCAGCCGCCCACGACGTTGGTGCAGATGATGAAGTAGCGTTCGGGGTCCAGGAGCAGGCCCGGGCCCACGAAGCGGTCCCACCAGCCCGGCTTGCCGGTCACAGGGTGGGTGGAGGCCAGATGCTGGTCGCCGGTGAGGGCATGACAGACCAGCACTGCGTTGGTTTTGTCTGCGTTCAGCCGGCCATAGGTCTTGTAGCCGATCTCCAGCGGCGCGACCGCGGCGCCTGAGTCCAGGCGAAGCGGCTGGCTCGCGGGAAATCGCCAGGTTCCGCCGCCCGTCTCGATTCCCGCCGTGATGGGGGTCTGCGCCGTCATGGCCGCCTTGGATCGCCTCGCCTGATCGGTGTCAATGGGGTGCAGCCGCGCGGATCCGGGGGGCGGCGGCCACTTTCTTGCGCGCCAAGCGTAAAGCAGACTGGTTTCCGCTTTGCTCGCCCGCGCGGGGCTGGGCTATGACGACGGCTGGGTAAGGGAGCGTCCATGGATCGTCTGATCCTCTTGCGGCACGGCAAGGCCGAGTCGGACTCGGCCAGCGGCGACGATTTCGACCGTCGTCTGGCGCCGCGCGGCATTCGGGAATCGACCGAGATGGGCGCCCAACTGGCTGACATGGGTTTCAAGCCGGACGCCGTCTTGGTCTCGCCCGCCGCCCGCGCCCGCGGGACCTGGGACGCCGCCAGCGCGGCCTTTCCCGGCGTCGAGGCCCGCTTCGACGACCAGCTCTACCACGCCGAGTCGGGCGTCATCCGCCGCGCCGCCCAAACCGCCGGCCAGACCTGCGCCACGGTCATGGTCGTGGGGCACAATCCTGGCCTGCAGGAGCTAACCATCCAGCTCCTCATCGAAGGCTCGGCGCCATCGAGCCTGCTGGCGCGCGCGCAACGCAACTTTCCCACGGCCGCCGCTGCGGTGTTCCTGTTCGACGCCAATGGCCGGCCCCACTTCGACGGCCTGTTCTTCCCGGACCGCTAAGGGTGCGCATCTACAAGATCCTGCTCCGCACGGAATGGACCGCCGCGCAGGCGGCCGGACAGTTCCAAGGCTCAGCCATCGACTTGCAGGATGGCTACATTCATTTCTCCACGGCCGCGCAGGCGCGGGAAACGGCGCGCCGCTACTTCGTGTGGCTGAAGGATCTGGTGGTGCTGGAGGTCGAGGGCGACGACCTGGGCCCGGCGCTGCGGTGGGAGCCGTCGCGCGGCGGCGATCTCTTCCCCCACCTTTACGCGCCGCTGGCGGTCGCCGACGTCAAGGCGGTCCACGAGGCGCCGCTGGACGCCGACGGCGTGCCGGAGATGCCCGCATGACCGACCTTCACGGCCTCGTCACCCGGGCGCTCCGCGGGCTGGATCCCGAGGACGCGCACACTGCCGCGCTTGCCGGATTG
>JAIXTR010000359.1 GCA_027483845.1 Caulobacteraceae bacterium
ACGCCTGTTAATCGGGCCGCAGACTCTCCCGGCCATCATCCGCCCAACGACGGGAGACGGGCGATGGCCGGGACCAACCTCAAGCGGATCGAGATCGATCCGGTGATCGAGAAGCTGGAGGACGGGACCTACGAGCGGCAGCTCGACCTGTTCCAGGCGCAGATCGACGAGGCGGCCGCCGTCCTTCGGCGCACCCATGCCGCCATGAAGGCAGAAAACACCCTCCGGTCCTGACCGAGGGCGTCGCCTCTTTCGCCTAGGGCCAAGCTGGGGCAGAGACCGCCCCGATGACCGGCGTAGAGACCTTGGTGAGCAGGCCTGGCGGCGCGCGCGGATGCGACAGCGCCGGGCAGGAGCCGTTCTCGCCCGAGGCCTTCGCCGCGATCCGCTCCCACCCGGAGTTTCGCGCCGCCGTCGTCGGACTGGCCGCCGGCAACCTGGCCAACTACCGTGACCTGACGCCGAACCAGCGGTGGCTGACCAGCGACCTTGGCCGCGCGGCGCTCACCGGCGCGGCGATGGTGCTGGACGCCCTGTTTGGCGGCTTCCCCCCGGCCCTGCTGATCCAGTCGGCGCTGACGAACCGCACCTGCAGCGAGGGGCGCGCGCGCCACTACCTGCGCTGCGCCGCCGACAACGGCTATCTCGACACCCTTACGGACGGGCGGCTGCGCGTCTCGGCGCGGATGCTGGACGTGATGCGGCGCAGCGCCACGATCCTGCTGCGGACGGTCGCCGGGCTGGACGTGGGTCTGACCCCGGCCGTCGCCCGCCTTGAGGACCCCGCCTTCCAGCGCCGGTTCGCGATGCAGGTCGGCCTGAACATCGCCGCGCGCCCGGACCTGTTCAACGGACCGGACATGCCGATCGTGCTGTTCATGGGGCGCGACGGAGGGATGCGTATCCTGGAGCAGCTGCTCACCGCGCCCTGCGACGCGGGCGGCGACCTGCTGGCGGGGGTTCGGATCTCGCAGAGCGCGCTGGCCAGGGGGGCCTTCGTCTCGCGTAGCCAGGTGGGCCGACTGCTGGCCGACGGAAAGGACCTGGGCCTGATCCGGAACGTCGCGAGAGGTCTGGAGGCCGCGTCGCTCCTGTCGGACGACATCGCCCGGCACTATGCGCTGATCTTCGAGATGGCCCGGGTGTCGGCCCGCGCCGCCCTGGCCGAGAGCTGACGTCGCCGCACACCCTGCCGACGGCGGCGGGACGCTCAGGGACGGACGAAGACCGCGGCGGCGGCCGCGCGGGTGATGGCGAAGATGGCGGCGAAGTGGGACGCGACGGCCTCCGCCGCGTCAGGCGCCACATGCAGGGCGGCCCCGTCCAGCGTCAGCAGACCCTGCGCCTCGGCGTCGGCGAGCAGGCGGTTCACATGGACGCGCGAGCAGAAGCTGGCCGAGGCCAGCGCGCTGCGCGACAGCCGGCAGGTCTCCAGCAGGTGCGTCCGCCCGGACTCCTGGCGCAGCACCAAGGCCTCGATCAGCCGGGCGCCGCCGTCGCGGTCCTGCAGCATTTGGACCACGCCGCCCTGGGGGAACAGGTCCTGCTGCGCCTTGACGCGCAGGCCGACGCCGATCGACAGGGCGGCGGTGAAGGCGGGATCCTGAAGCCGGGCCCGGGCAGTCGCGACCTCCGGGAAAAGGTCGCCCACGGCCGCCAGGGTGATGTCGAGGACCCCGGTCATCACCGCGTAGAACCGCGGCTGGGGCGCGAGAGCGGCGTCCAGTCCGCAACCGGCGGCTGAATCCGCCCGCCGGAACAGATCGTTCGCAAGGGCCCGCTCAAGATACAGCCGCACACGACCGCGACTGACCACCCCCCGCGTGACCGGCTGGGATCCAAGAAGGGCCCTGGGGGTCAGGGCGCCGCTCGCGCCCAGCACCATCGCCACCCCGGAGAGCGAGGCGCGGCCCATGTCGCTGATCATCCAGCGCTCGATGGAGGTAAGGGCGCGGTAGCGCGCAAGGCTGGCGGCGCAATAACCTTCCACGGCGGCGCGAAAGCCGGGATGGTCGCGCACGGCGGCCACATCCGCCGGCCGCACCTGGGGCGGCGTCATCACCTGTAGTGTCACGAACGCGCCACTCCGACATCCACGCTCGCCAACCTCGAAGTCTGTCGGGAAGGCGACGCGCGCGGTGTCCGGAAGGGCCGCGAAGGCGCCGTACGCGTCAACGGCTTTCAACCGGGGCGCGAAAGCCGGGACCCGCCTGCGCAAGCCTTAGGCAGACGCCCCGCGATCGTCGCTACCCGCCGGGCGATCCGATGCTGGTGCGGCGCCCCCGCAGGGCGGGGCGGGAAATGCGCGCCGCGCTGGCGCCCTGGGCGCGACAGCTGGCGCGGTTTCAGCACCGGCCGGGGCGACGGGCCGGAAGGGCGTCAGCCGTCAGCCAGGCCCGTCCCACCAATCCAACGGGTGAAGGTGCGCGAGAGGGTCGGGTCGCCGCAAGGAGGCATTCCATGCCGCTCGTCGATATCAGCGTGATCAAGGGCGTTTTCAGCGCCGAACAGAAGCAGGCGATGATCGCCAAGGTGACCGACGCCATGGTGTCGGTCGAGGGCGAGGGTCTGCGCGGGGTGACCTGGGTGAAGATCAGCGAGGTCGAGGGCGGCGACTGGGCCATCGGCGGCCAGCCGCTGCAGGCCGCCGACGTGCGCAAGATGGCGGGGGGCTGACGGGCGCAAGCCGCTAAAGCGCGCCTAGACGTCGTAACGACCGATGAAGTCGGCGATGGCCTGGCGCCAGGCGGCGGGCTGGTCGAACTGGATCATGTGGCCGGCGTCGGGGATCTCGCGGAACGAACCTTCGCGCAGCCGGGGCACGAGGGCGCGGGTCGCGGCCGGGGTCA
>JAIXTR010000298.1 GCA_027483845.1 Caulobacteraceae bacterium
CGTCAGTCTTCGGGTGCTGAACGCCGGCGCGCGATGCCGTTTCGAGGTGCGGGATACGGGCATTGGCATCGACGCCGACAAACAGGCGTTGATTTTCGAGCCGTTCCGACAAGCGGACGACACCATCGCGCGGCGTTTTTCCGGCACGGGGCTTGGTCTCGCTATCTGCCGCGACCTGATCGGCGCCATGGACGGTGTCATCGGGTGCGAGTCCGAGCCCGGCGTGGGCTCGGTCTTCTGGTTTGAGATCCCGCTGTCGGCCCTACCGGACGCGGGCGATGCCGTCTTGGCCGGCGCCGCAAATAACGCGGGTGACGCGGCGCCCTCCGAGCTCCGGGTCCTGCTCGCCGACGACAACGCCACAAATCGTCGGGTGGTGGAACTGATGCTCGGCGCCGTGGATGCGGAGATCACGGCCGTCGAAGATGGCGCGGAAGCCGTCAACGCCTTCCTGACGGGTCGCTTCGACCTGGTGCTCATGGACATGATGATGCCGGTGATGGATGGCCTTGCGGCGGTGCGCACGATTCGCGAGCATGAGGCCGACGCGGCCGCGCCGCCGGTTCCGATCGTGATGCTGACGGCCAACGCCATGCCTGAGCATATCGAGGCGGCGCTGGCCGCCGGCGCGGACCTGCATCTCTCGAAGCCGATCACTGTGCCCGCGTTGTTCGGCGCAATCGCGGCCCTCGAGAGCAAACATGCAGGGGCGACGCCATTAGAAGACGGCCGGACCTGTGCCGTTTCGCCGGGCTGAGGCGGGATCAGCGCACGTCGGCCGGACATCCACGGACTATGTGGATGGCGGCCAGGTGCTACCCCCTAAAGAGCTTCTCGCGCGCCGCCTCTGGGGCCTTCCAGAGTCGGTCCGAACGCCGCCACGCTATCGGCCGGCGCCTGCGCCCGGTCCCGCATTCCGTAGTCGCGGAGAACGCTGGCGACGCGAAGCCGATAGGTCCGGAAGAAGCCGCCGCGACCGAGGGTCTGTGTCGCGCGATGGGCGGCGGTATTGCGCCAGCGCAGGACGGCGTCCTCGTCGCGGAAGTACGATAGCGAGAGCATCCGTTCTGGATCGGTGACGCTCTGAAAGCGCTCGACGGATACGAAGCCGTCGATGGCTTCGAGTTCCCCCCGCAACGCCGCCGCCAATTCGAGATACTGCTGTTTCCGGCCCGGCGCGGGTTCGACCTCGAAAATCACCGCGATCACGGCATCGCCACCGCGTGCGGGAGGGAGGCCAGCCGGAGAAACAGGCGATCCTCCTTCAAGATGAACCGTTCGCGCTTCGCGAATGCGTAGTTCTCACGACCGAGCGGATCGTCGCGCAGCCGCGAACGGTACTGTTCGTAAGCAGCCAGGCTTTCGACGTTGTAGAGGCCGTAGGCGGTGGTCGCCGAACCTTCGTGGGGTGCGAAGTACCCGATCAGGTCCGCCCCGCAGCGGGGAATGGCCTGGCCCCAGTTGCGCGCGTAGGCCTCGAAGGCCTCCGCCTTGTAGGGATCGATCTGATAGCGAATGAAGCACGTGATCATGGTCGGCGGTCCTCCGGTTGCGACGGGGTGACCTAGCCTCCGGCGGCGCGCGAATGCTTCGTCCGGGGTCGAAGCATCGCGGACACCGTTGTGATAGGCGAGGGGGTCCCCTGCCTCCGGAATGCGCCGATGGTCACCACGTCAGGAGTCGCCGGGATCGCCGCCCTAGTCGGCGATCCCGCGCGAGCCAATATGCTTCTCGCCCTGATGGACGGGCGTGCGCTCACCTCGACGGAACTGGCGCGCGCCGCGGGCATCCTGCCGCAGACGGCGAGCAGCCACCTCGCGCGCCTGACCGATGCGGGTCTGTTGACGGTCGAGCGGCAAGGCCGGCATCGCTACCATCGCATCACCTCGCTAACGGTCGCGCGGATGCTGGAGGGGATCATGGCCGTGGCCGCCGCCCATCCTGGCCCCCGCGGCGTGCCGCTTCGGACAGGTCCGGCGGATCAAGACCTGCGGCGCGCCCGCACCTGCTACGATCACCTGGCCGGTCAGATCGCCGTGGCGATGGCCGATCGGATGGTTGAGCGCCGACACATCGACCTGTCTCCGGACGGCGGTGCGCTCACCGAAGCGGGCGCGGCGTTCCTACGTGACATCGGCATCGAGCCCGCGCGGCCTGCTTCGCCCTCCGCGCGCAGGCGCGTGTTCTGTCGGCCGTGTCTCGACTGGAGCGAGCGGCGGTTTCACATCGCCGGCTCGCTCGGCATGGCGATGATGGCCACCTATCTTGCCAAGGATTGGATGCGCCGGACGGCGGGGTCGCGCACGGTCACGGTGACGCCGGCCGGGCGACAAGCGCTTACGCGCGCGTTCGATCTCGATCCTGAGATCTTTGCGCGACAGGGCCCATCGAGCGGGTCGTCAACGGTCTGGCGGTGGGCGTCCGGGCAGGGCGCAGAAAATCGCTGCGATGACCTTGGGGGAACTTCGGTAGTGGTCGCATTCGAACGGCAATGACCAGGATATCTCGACCATGGCTCGCATGAAGTTCGGCGCCTTCCTCGCCCCGCACCACCCCATCGGCGAGCATCCGATGCTCCAGATGAAGAACGACATCCGGCTGGCCGCGGAGCTGGACGCGCTGGGCTTCGACGAGTTCTGGGTCGGCGAGCACCACTCGACCGGTTGGGAGATGATCGCCTCGCCGGAGATGTTCCTGGCCGGCGTCGCGCAGCACACCCACCGCATCCGCCTGGGCACGGGCGTCGTCTCGCTGCCCTACCATCACCCCTTCAATGTCGCGCAGCGGATGGTCCAGCTCGACCACATGAGCGGCGGCCGCCTGATCTTCGGCACGGGCCCCGGCGCGCTGCCCTCGGACGCCTATATGCTGGGGATCGATCCCATGACCCAGCGCGACCGTCAGGACGAGGCGATCGGCGTGCTCAAGCGCCTGTTTGCGGGCGAACGGGTCACCCATCAGAGCGACTGGTTCACACTGCAGGACGCCCGCCTTCAGCTCTTCCCGCTGCAGGAAGAGCTGCCGATGGTCACCGCTTCGTCCATCAGCCCATCCGGCATGACCTTGGCCGGAAAGTACGGTCTGGGCGTCCTCTCCATCGGTTCGAACTCCGACGCGGGCCTGGCGGCGCTCCCGACGCAGTGGGGCTTCGCCGAGCAGGCGGCCGCGAAGTCCGGCAAGGCGGTCGATCGCAAGGACTGGCGCGTGCTGATGTCGTGGCACATCGCGGAGACCCGCGAGGAAGCCCGTGCCCAGGCGGGCGCCGGCCTGATGAAGTGGCACAACGAGTACACGGTCGGCACGCTGATGCGGCCGGGCGCCGAGCCCTTCAAGAGCCCCGACGACGCGGTTGACCAAACG
>JAIXTR010000637.1 GCA_027483845.1 Caulobacteraceae bacterium
CCACTGTCGGAGCCCGCGTGAAGTTCTGACCATGAGCCGAGGTCGATGAGACGCGCTCTGCGCATCGCCGCGATCCTCGCCGCGGCCATCCTTCCGGGGGTGGCCGCGGCGAAACCGCAGCGCATTCTCTCGATGAACCAATGCACGGACCTCCTGGTCCTGCAGTTGGCCCCCAAGGCCCGGATCGCCGGGGTCACATATCTGGCCAAGGACAGCGCCAAGGCGCTGTTCCCCGGAGCCGCCGACCGCGTGGCGGTGAACTACGGCACGCCGGAAGACATCATCAAGTTCCGGCCCGATCTGATCCTGACCGGCGACTTCTCGCTGGCGGTGACCCGACGCTTGGCCCGCGAGGTCGGCGCGCCCATCGTCGAGGTGGCCAGCACCCGCACCTTTGACGACGTGCGCCGCAGCTTGCGCCAGGTGGGCGCGGCGGTGGGCGAGCCCGCCCGGGCGGAGGCGCTGATCCAGCGGATGGACGCCGACCTGGCGGCGCTCGCGGCGCGGCGACCTGCGCGGCCGGTGCGCGTGGTCGCCTGGGACGGCGGCGCGACCGTGCCCGGCAAGGACACCTTCGCGAACCGCATCATCGAGGCGGCGGGGGCGGTGAACATCGCCGCCCAGCCCGGCCCCTTCTACACCGGCTTCGACGTGGAGCAGCTGCTGCTGGCGGACCCCGACGCCCTGCTGTTCGGCGGCGACGGCCGGCCCCTGCTGCAGAACGACGAGGCCTCGCACCCAGCGATCCGGCGGCGCTTCGCCGGCCGGCGCATCAGCTATTCCGAGGCGGCCTTCAGCTGCGGCCTGCCGCAGTCCGCCCGGGCCGCGGTCAATCTTCGTCGCCAGCTCGATACCCTGCCGCCGCGCGCGGGAGGCCGTCGATGATCCCGCGCCGACCGCCCATGACCTTCATCGCCCTGGTGCTGCTGGCGATCGCCGCGGCGGCGTCGCTGTTCCTCGGACGGGTGAACATCAGCCCCGCGGCCATCCTGGAGGGGTTGTTCACCGCCGACCCGAACCTGGCGCATCTGGTGGTCATGGAACTACGGCTGCCGCGGACGGTCCTGGCGGTGCTGGTGGGCGCTGCTCTTGGACTTTCGGGCGCGGTTCTGCAGGGCCTGTTGCGCAATCCCCTGGCGGAACCGGGGCTCCTCGGCGTTTCAAGCGGCGCGGCCCTGGGGGCCGTCGTGTCGATCTACTTCAGCCTCGCGACGGCGTTCAGCCTGGCGACGCCGCTGCTTGGGCTCGCCGGGGCTCTGGGGGCAGGGGCCCTGACCTTCGCGCTTGGGCGGGGCGGAACGCTCAGCCTGATCCTGGCAGGCTCCGCGGTCTCCGGTCTGATGGCCGCTTTCCTGGCCATGGCGTTGAACTTCGCGCCCAACCCCTACGCCGCCTTCGAGATGAGCATCTGGATGCTGGGATCTCTGTCGCAGAAGAGCTGGGAGCACGTCCTGCTGGCGGGCCCGTTCATCGCGGCGGGGATCGCCATCCTGGCGACCCTCGGTCGCGCCATCGACGCCCTGGCGCTGGGCGAGGATCAGGCGGCGAGCCTCGGCATCGATCTCGATCGCACTCGTCTGCTGGCCCTGCTGGGCGTCGGCCTGGCTGCCGGCGCGGCGACCTCCGTCACCGGATCGATCGGCTTCATCGGGCTGATCGCGCCGCATCTGGTGCGGCCGTTCGTGGGCTATCAGCCGAGCCGCACGATGCTGCCATCGGCCCTATTCGGCGCGGCGCTGCTGCTGCTCGCCGACATCGGGACGCGGGTCCTGCACACCAGTTCGGAGCTTCGCCTCGGGGTGATCACCAGCCTGATCGGCACGCCGTTCTTCTTCTGGCTGGTCATGCGTCTGCGTCGCGTGGCGCCATGACGACCATGGCGGCCCATGTGGTGACGGTCCGGCGTGGGGGGCGCGCCATCGTTGATGCGGTCTCCGCGACATTGGAGGGCGGCATGTTCGTCGCCCTGGTCGGCGCGAACGGCGCGGGCAAGTCGACGCTGCTGAGCTGCATGGCCGGTCTCCTGAAGCCTGACGCGGGTGATGTGCGCCTTGAAGGCCGTCCGGTCCTGACCCTCAGCGGCCGCGATCTGGCCAAGCGCCGCGCCTACCTGCCCCAGAGCCTGCGCGCCGAGTGGCCGATCTCGGTGGAGCGGCTGGTCGCGCTCGGGCTGACGCCGCAGCTGCCGGCCTTCGGCGGTCTGCCAGGCGGGTTCGAGCCGCGGCTGACTCGGGCGCTGGAGGCCTGCGATCTGACGGACCATCGGTTCCAGGCTGCTACAACCCTCTCCGGGGGTGAGCTCGCGCGCGCCATGCTGGCCCGGGCGCTGATCGGCGATCCCCAGGTGCTGCTGGCGGACGAACCCGTCTCGGGACTGGACCCGCGCCACAGGCTGGACACCGTCGCCCGCCTGCGACGGCTGGCGGTGGAGGAGGGCCGCCTGGTGGTCGCCACGCTTCACGACCTGACCCTCGCCGCACGACACGCAACCCATCTGATGGCGCTGCGGCAGGGGCGGCTGATCGCCTTCGGGCCGACGGCCACGACGCTGACCCCTGGGCTCCTGCGGGAGGCGTTCGACGTCGAGGCCACGATCACCGGCGCCGGACGAGACGCCATCGTCGACTATGTCGGACCGGTCTGACCGACGGCCGCGCAACCAATCGCCGCCCTTTCGCGCTTCTGCTTGATTCCCGCATCGGCGAAGGAGCGACACCACATGCAAGGCCCCAGCGAGGCCGAAATCTCCCGGCGTGGCTTGCTCATCGTCGGTGCGGTCTCGGCGACGGCCTCGGTCAACTCGGCGGCGGCGGCTCCTGCCGACAACGTTGAAGCGGTGGGTCAGGCCAAGGTCGGCTTCGAGGTGAACGGCGTCCGCCGCGACTTGACCCTCGACGTCCGGACCACGCTGCTCGACGCGCTGCGCGAGCACGTGAAACTGACGGGCACGAAGAAGGGCTGCGACCACGGTCAGTGCGGCGCCTGCACGGTGATCGTCGACGGCCGCCGGATCAACAGCTGCCTGAGCCTGGCCGTGATGCACCAGGACGCCAAGATCACCACGATCGAGGGTCTGGGGAGCGCCGGCGACATGCATGCCATGCAGGCCGCTTTCGTGAAGCACGACGGCTATCAGTGCGGCTACTGCACCCCCGGCCAGATCTGTTCGGCGGTGGCGGTGCTGGAGGAGATCAAGGCTGGCGTTCCGAGCCACGTCACGGCCGACCTGACAGAAGCGCCGAAGGTGACCGGCCCAGAGGTTCGGGAACGGATGAGCGGCAACATCTGTCGCTGCGGAGCCTATTCCAACATCGTTGACGCGATCACCGACGTGGCGGGGGTGAAGGCATGAAGCTGTTCACCTACGAGCGCGCGCGGTCGCCGGCTGACGCCGCCGCGGCCGCCATCCGGGCGCCGGGCGCCAAGTTCATCGCCGGCGGCACCAACCTGCTCGACCTGATGAAGCTGGAGATCGAGACGCCCCAGCATCTCATCGACGTCAACGGCCTGGCGCTGGACAAGATCGAGCCCACGGCGGAAGGCGGCCTGCGGATCGGCGCCCTCGTGCGCAACACCGACCTCGCGGCCGACCGGCGCGTGCGGAAGGACTACGGGGTGCTATCGCGGGCGTTGCTGGCCGGCGCCTCGGGTCAGCTGCGCAACAAGGCGACGACCGCCGGCAACCTGCTGCAACGGACCCGTTGCCCGTACTTCTATGACCCGGCCCAACCCTGCAACAAGCGCCGGCCGGGAAGCGGGTGCAGCGCCATCGGCGGCTTCAGCCGGCAGCTGGCCGTGATCGGCGCCAGCGAGGCCTGCATCGCCACCTATCCCGGCGACATGGCCGTCGCCATGCGTGTTCTGGATGCGACGGTCGAGACCGTGCAGCCGGATGGCCGCGCGCGGCAAATCCCCATCGCCGATTTCCATCGCCTGCCGGGTGGGACGCCGCACATCGACACGACCCTGGAGCCTGGCGAACTGATCACGGCGGTCACCCTGCCCAAGCCCGTCGGCGGCACGCACGTCTATCGCAAGGTCCGTGACCGGGCCTCGTACGCCTTCGCCCTGGTCTCCGTGGCGGCGATCGTCCAGCGGGACGGCACGGGCCACGTCGCCTTCGGCGGCCTGGCGCACAAGCCATGGCGGGTGGAGGCCGCCGAGGCGCAGATGCCACAAGGGTCCAAGGCGGTCACAGACCAGGCGCTGGCCGAGGCCCGACCGCAACCCGACAACAGTTTCAAGGTGAAGCTCGCCGAGCGCACGCTCGCCGCGGCGCTTTCCGAGGCGAGGGCCTGACCATGAAGTTCGACACCCCCGCC
>JAIXTR010000585.1 GCA_027483845.1 Caulobacteraceae bacterium
GCCAGCGGCAACGCCGCCTACCGCCACCAGCAGCGCCTTCACCAGATGCAGCAACAGCAGCAGTAGGCGCTGCGGCGGGAAAGCGCTCTTGCGATGACGCTTTAGCCCACCGTCCGGACTGGGGCCGAAAACCGGCGCGCCGATGGGCCGTCGTAGCCCGCCGCAGCGTTCTCAATATAGGTCAGACGCGCGGCTGGAACAGGCTCGCGATCGTGGCGATGGCGGATTCGGTCTCGGCGCGGTCCGGGGTCTCGTTGTCGTCGTTGTAACCGTAGGATTCGTCCGCCCCTGAGTACTGAACGGCGATGCCGTCGTGGCGCGGGATCGTTCCCACGCCGCGGTAGTAGACGCCGTAGCGGACCTCCTCCTGCGGGATCAGCCAAGCGATCTGGCCGCGCACGGGGACGATGCTCTCGTCCTTCCAGAGGGCGCGCGCGCCGTAGCCGGTGCAGTTCAGGATCACCTTCTGCTTGAGCGCCAGCAGCTCAGATGGAGCATGGAACTCCATGGTCTCCAGGCGCCCGCCGTTCAGCAGGAAGTCGTTGACCAGGGTGTGGCCGTACCCCGCGATGCTGAACATCGGGGTCGAGCCGCGCCGCACCCGGGCTACCGGGAACGGGTGGCGGCCCGCGGGAATCTCTTCCGACGGCGGGGTGAGGTCGGCGATGCGCGGGAGGTAGTGGGCGAACGCCATCGGCGGCGGCGCGGCGGGCGCAGCCGGCGGCTTGTCGGATAGCCGATACTGCTCGAGCCATTCGACAGGACGGTCGGCCAGCCCGAGATACTGCAGGTGCACCCGGAACGACCGCCGGGCCATGTCTTCCCACTGCGCGGCGAATCCGGGGCTGACAGCATCCGCCATGGCGATGCGGCTGTCGGGGGACCAGACCCCGGTGGCCCGCGCCGACCGCGCCTCGGGCAAGCGGTCCTTGGCGTAGATGGTCACCCGGCGTCCCGCCCGCTGGGCCAGGGTGGCGGCGGTGAGGCCAAGCGCGCCGGAGCCGATGACCGCGATGTCGGTCTCGCCCCCGGTCAGGGCGATCTTCAGGGCGGCAAGCCCCGAGCCCCAGGACAGCGACCAGCCACTGCCGCCGTGGCCGTAGTTGTGCACCACCAGCTTGTCGCCCAGGGTCTCGGCCTCGATCCGAGGCCCCGCGGCGCGGAACGGGCGCAGGCAGACGGTGATGTCCTGGAGGCGGTCGAGGCGGGCGCGGACGGGCGCCAGCAAGGGTGGCGGCGCGAACCCGATGGGGGCCATCGCGGCCTGCCCTGTCGAGGCGCAGCCGCCAAGCAAACCCAGGCCGCCCAGGGCCGCCGAGCGTTGCAGAAAGGCCCGGCGGTCCGCCAGCCGTACGATCTCGGATGTCACGCTGTTCCCCCTCACCGCTCGACGCCGCAATGTTCGGGGGCGTCGAGGGATTGAGGCAAGCCTAGAGCTTCGGGCGATTGGACAGATCGGTCCCGGTGATCTGGTAGTGCACAAGCTCGGCCACGTTGGTGGCGTGGTCGCCGATCCGTTCCAGGTTCTTGGCGATGAACAGCAGGTGGATGGCGTCGGCCATCACGTCCGTGTCGCCGACCATGCCCGCCACGATTTCGCGAACGATGGCGTCATGGCGCTCGTCGATGTCGGTGTCCTTGAGCCAGACGTCATAGGCGCCCTGCGCATCGTCGATGCGATAGGCGTTGATCACCGCCGCAAGACGCTCTGAGGCCATGTGACCGAGCGCAGCGATGCTCGCCGATTGCCCTTCCGACGGCGGCGACGCCAGCCGCGGCACGCGCTTGGCGATGTTCTTGGCGAGGTCGCCACAGCGTTCGAGCTGCATCGCGATCTTCATCGCCGCGATCGGACGACGCAGATCGTCCGCCATAGGCTGGCGCAATGCGATGAACCGCACCGCGTTCTTTTCGATCTCGGCGTCCTGCAGGTCGACCGCGTTGTCGGCCAGCACGACCTTTTCCGCCGCCGGCAGGTCGTGACGGACGAACACGTCCACCGCGGCCCGGATCTGGGCGACGGCCAGGTCGCCCATGGCCGCCACCTCGTAGGTCAACGCCGCGAGATCGTTATCGACGGCCTTCAGGGTATGGTCCACGTGGGCCTCGCCTATTCTTCCAAGGAGTTGAGCGCATCGCGCCGCAGAACCGACATCCGTTGTCGCCGAAGGATCAGCCGAACCGGCCGGTGATGTAGTCGCGAGCCCGGGTCGTCACGGGATTGGTGAACAGCTGCTCCGTCTCGCCGAACTCGATCAGCTTGCCCAGGTACATGAAGCCGGTGTGATCCGAGAGGCGGGCCGCCTGCCCCATGTTGTGGGTGACGATGACGATGGTGTAGTCGCGCTTGAGCTCGGCGATGGTCTCTTCCAGCCGGGCGGTCGAGATCGGGTCGAGGGCCGAGGCCGGTTCGTCCAGCAGCAGGACTTCCGGCTTCACCGCGATGCCGCGTGCGACGCAGAGGCGCTGTTGCTGGCCGCCGGACAGGCTGAGGCCCGACTCCTTGAGCTTGTCCTTCACCTCGTCCCACAGCGCGGCGCGGCGGAGGCTGTCCTCGACCCGGATCGCCATGTCGGCCTTGGAGAGCTTTTCGTACAGCTTCACCCCGTAGGCCACGTTGTCGTAGATCGACATCGGGAACGGCGTGGGCTTCTGGAAGACCATGCCGACCCGGGCGCGCAGGGTGGCCACGTCGACGCGGGGGGACAGCATGTCCTCGCCATCGAGCATCACCTGGCCCTGGGCGCGCTGGCCCGGATAGAGGCTGTACATGCGGTTCAGCACCCGCAGCAGGGTGGACTTGCCGCAGCCCGAGGGGCCGATCAGCGCCGTCACCGCGTCTGCGGCGAAGGACACGCTGACGTCGAACAACGCCTGCTTCTGGCCGTAGAAAAAGCTGAGATCCTTGATCGCCAGCTTCACCACCTCGGGCGGGAGCTCGAGGACCGCCGTCTCGGGCGGATTTTCCAACTGGGCGTTCATGAGCGACGGGGCTCCCGGGCGATGATGCGGGCGACGATGGTGACCGTCAGCACGGTGGCGGCGATGAGCAGCGCACCGGCCCAGGCCAGGCGCCGCCAATCGTCATAGGCGGACAGGGCGAAGTTGAAGATCACGACCGGCAGGTTGGCCGTCGGCTTCGTAAGATCGAGGCTGAGGAACTGGTTGTTCAGCGCGGTGAACAGCAGCGGCGCGGTCTCCCCGCTGATCCGGGCGAAGGCCAGCAGCGCGCCGGTCAGCATGCCGCCCTGGGCCGCCTTCCAGATCACGGTCAGGATCGTGCGCCAGACGGGCGCGCCAAGCGCGACGCTGGCTTCCCGCAGGGCGATCGGTTGGAGGCGCAGAACGTCCTCGGTGGTCCGCGTGATGACGGGCGCGGCCAGGAGGGCCAGGGCCACCGAACCCGCGAGGCCCGAGAAGCCCTTAAGCGGCGCGACCAGGATCGTGTAGACGAACAGCCCGACGAGGATGGACGGCGCCGACAGCAGGACGTCGTTCAGGAACCGGACGACCTTCCCGTAGTGGCTGTCGCGGGCGTATTCGGACAGCCAGGTGCCGGCCAGCACACCGATGAACACCGCACCGATCATCGCCACGACGCACATCATCAGCGAGCCGAGGATCGCGTTCAGCAGCCCGCCCTCGGATCCGGGCGCCGGCGTCGACTTGGTGAAGATGTTGAGGTCGAGGCCGCCGATCCCCTGGCTCAGCAAGGACCAGAGGATGGCCGCCAGCGCGAGGATGGCGATGCCCGTTGCGACCCAACAAAAGGTGAGGAAAAGCCCTTCGCTGATCCGGCGGGAGAGCCTGGGTGCTGCAACCGTGGTCATAGGTTCGCCTGACGTCCGATGAGCAGCCGGGCCAGAGCCAGGACTACGAAAGTGATGAGGAAGAGCACAAGACCCAAGGCGATCAGGGACGCGGCATGCAGCCGCTCGGTCGCCTCGGCGAACTCATTGGCGATGGTCGATGCGATCGTGGACCCCGAGGCGAAGATCGAGGTCGGGAACCCGTGCGCGTTGCCGATGATGAATGTCACCGCCATCGTCTCGCCGAGCGCGCGTCCCAGGCCCAGCATGATCGCGCCGATCGCGCCGGTGCGGACGTAGGGGATGCTGACCTTGCGGACGACCTCGAAGGTCGTCGAGCCAAGGCCATAAGCGCTCTCACGCACCTGCGCGGGAATGGTCAGCAGCAGCTCGCGCATGGTGGCGGCGATGAACGGCAGGATCATGATCGCCAGGATGATTGAGGCGGACAGGATCCCCGCACCGTTCGGCACGCCCGTGGTGATCTTCTCCCAGAGGGTTCCCGGCTCGGCCGACATCATGATCGGCATCTGGACATGCTTGGCGAACCAGGGCGCGAAGACGAACAGGCCCCACATGCCGTAGACGATGGAGGGTATGCCGGCGAGCAGCTCCACCGCAGTACCGATCGGACGGCGCAACAGCGGCGGGCACAGTTCGACCAGGAAGATGGCGATCCCGAAGGCCAGCGGCAGGGCGAAGAGCAGGGCCAGGGAGGCCGTGACCAGGGTGCCGGTCACCGCGCCCGCGGCGCCGTAGATCTCCTGGACGGGATCCCACTCGGCGCTGACGAAGAAGTTGAGACCGAACGTCTGGAACGCCGGCCAGCCCCCGATCGCCAGCGACACAACGATGCCGCCCAGCGCCGCCAGCAGGAAGGTGGCGGCCGAGAAGCAGAGGATTTCAAAGCCCTTGTCGAAGGCGGCGCCGAAGGCCGACCGCGAAGGCGCGGTCGGGGTCGGCGACGGAACGTCGGCGGCTGCGGTCATTGGGCGGTCGGCGTGAAGACCGGCTTGCCGTCGGGACCGACGATGGCCGACCAGCTGGCGCGAACCTGAGCCTTCAGCGCGGCCGGCAGCGGCACATAGGCCAGCTCGCTGGCGGCGGCGTCGCCGGTCGAGAAGGCGCGGTCGAAGAAGCTCAGCACCGTCTTGCCGGTGGCGGCGTCCGCCTGGGCCTTGTGCATCAAGATGAAGGTCGCCCCGGTGATCGGCCACGCCGCCGGGTCCTTCTGATCAATCAGCAGCAGGTAGAAGCCGGGAGCCTTCGACCAGTCCGCGCCCGCGGCGGCGGCCGAGAAGCTTTCAGCGGTCGGATTGACGTACTGGCCCGCCGCGTTCTGCAGGCTGGCGTGCGGCAGCCCGTTCTGCTTGGCGTAGGCGTACTCCACGTAGCCAATGGCGCCGGTGGTCTGCTTCACGTAGCCGGAGACGCCGTCGTTGCCCTTGCCACCTTGCCCGGTCGGCCACTTCACCGCGTCGCTCGCGCCGACCGACGCCCACTTGGGCGCGACCGCCGTCAGGTAGCTGGTGAAAAGGAAGCTGGTGCCCGAGCCGTCCGAACGGTGGACGACGGTGATCGGCAGGTTGGGAAGCTTCACGCCTGGGTTCAGCGCCAGGAGCGCCGGGTCGTTCCACTTCTTGATCGTGCCCAGGAAGATGTCGGCGAGAAGCGGACCGGTCAGCTTCAGCTGGCCGGGCTGCAGGTCGGGAAGGTTCACGATCGGCACTACGCCGCCGATGACTGTCGGAAATTGCGCCAGGCCCTCCGCCTGGAGTTCCTCAGGCTTGAGGGGCTTGTCGGTCGCGCCGAACGCCACGGTCTTGGCCTTGATCTGCTTGATGCCGCCGCCGGAGCCGATCGACTGGTAGTTCAGCGCGACGCCCGTCTCGGCCTTCTGGGTCTCGGCCCACTTGGCGTAGAGCGGCGCCGGGAACGAGGCGCCGGCGCCGGCGATTTGCGCGCTGGACGAAGGCGCAGCCGCGCCCTGAGGATCGGACTTCTGTCCGCAGGCTGAAAGCGCCAGGCATGCGGCCAGGCCAAGGACGATTTTCCGGTACACGCAGCATCTCCGCTTTCGGCGATCTTGCGGCTCGTCTACGCGGCCTGGATGACACTTTGGCGACAGTGCGCTGAAGCTTTTGCGACGCCCCGATGACAGTTCGATGACGACGGACGCGGATCGCGCTATGGACCCGCCGAAGATCCGCCGCCGCGCCACTCAAGAGGTCGAATGTGAACTGGTTTCAGGCCCTCATGCCCAAGGAGGGCGGGTTCTTCGACCTGTTCGAGCGCCACGCGGCCACACTCTGCGCTGGCGCACATTCGCTGCATAGCCTGTTGGAAGGCGGACCGGCTGTGCCAGAGCATTGCGCCGCCGTGGCCCGGCACGAGAACGAGGCGGACGAGATCACCCGGGAAGTGATGCTGCTGGTCCGGCGCACCTTCATCACCCCGTTCGACAGGGCCGACATCATCGATCTGATCAGCTCGATGGACGATGCGATCGACCAGATGCACAAGACCGCGAAGGTCACCGCGCTCTTCGAGCAGCGCGTCTTCCAGCCGGACATGCTGCGCCTCGGCGAACTCATCGTGCAGACCGCCGACCTGACCCGCCAGGCCGTGCCGCTGCTGCGCTCGATGAAGTCAAACGCCGCCAAGCTCAACATCCTGACGGAGCAGGTCACGACGCTGGAAGAGCAGTCCGACCAACTCTACGACGCCGGTATCGCAGCCCTCTACCGGACGGTCGGCCAGACGGACCCGATGGCCTACATCGTGGGCGCCGAGATCTACGATCACCTCGAGAAGGTAGTCGATCGCTTCGAGGACGTCGCCAATCGGATCAGCGGCGTGCTGATCGAACACCTCTAGCCGCCATGGACCTCGCAGGCACGAGCTACCTGCTCCTCTTCCTGGTCTTCATCGCGCTGGCGTTCGATTTTCTGAACGGCCTGCACGACGCCGCCAATTCGATCGCGACGATCGTCTCCACGCGGGTGCTCTCCCCGCGGCTGGCGGTCGTCTGGGCGGCGTTCTTCAACTTCATCGCCTTCCTGTTCTTCGGCCTGCACGTGGCCAATACGGTGGGCAAGGGGATCATCAACGCGAACATCATTTCGGACGCGGTGATCTTCGGCGCCCTCGGCGGGGCCATCAGCTGGAACATCATCACCTGGCTGGCCGGGATCCCCTCCTCGTCGTCGCACGCGCTGATCGGCGGGCTGCTCGGCGCAGGCGTCACAAAGGCCGGCTTCGAAGGCGTGATCTGGTCCGGTGTCTGGAAGACCGTCGCCGGCATCGTGGTCTCGCCCGCCCTGGGCTTCGGCCTCGCGCTGGTCCTGGTGCTGGTCGTGTCATGGGCCTTCGTGAAGGCCACCCCGTCGCTCGCCGACTCGACCTTTCGGAAGCTGCAGTTCGTCTCTGCCGCCATGTTCTCGCTGGGGCATGGGGGGAACGACGCGCAAAAGACCATGGGCATCATCGCCGTCTTGCTGTTCTCGCACGGGCAGTTGGGGCCAGAGTTCCATGTGCCCTTCTGGGTGGTGCTGTCCTGCCAGGCGGCTCTTGGCCTGGGGACGCTCTTCGGCGGATGGCGCATCGTGCACACCATGGGATCCAAGATCACCCGCCTCTCACCACAGCAGGGCTTCTGCGCCGAGGCCGGGGGCGCGATCACGATCTTCCTGGCCACGCACATCGGCGTGCCGATCTCGACGACGCACACCATTACTGGCGCGATCGTCGGCGTGGGCGCCGCACGGCGTACATCGGCGGTGCGCTGGAACATCGCAGGCCGAATCGTCTGGGCCTGGGTGATCACCATGCCCGCCGCGGGCCTCATCGCGGCGGCCTTCTACGGGTTGGCGCGATTGGCGGACCGCACGTTCGGTTGAGCCTAAAACGCACATGGCCGGCGCGAGGCCGGCCATGACACGTCTTGGAAGAGCTGGGCCTAGCGGTAGACCGGCTTGCCGTCCGGTCCGACGACCTTGGCCCACGACTTGCGGACCATGTCCTTCACCGCGGCGGGCATCGGCAGGTAGTCGAGCTGGGTCGCGGCGGCGTCGCCGTTCTTGTAGGCCCAGTCGAAGAACGCCAGCACCTCTTTGCCCTTGGCGGCGTCTTCCTGCTTGGTCTTCACCAGAATGAAGGTCGCGCCCGTGATCGGCCACGCCTCGGCGCCCGGCTGTTCCAGGAGCAGGAGATAGAAGCCCGGCGCGGCGTTCCACTTGGCGCCCGC
>JAIXTR010000141.1 GCA_027483845.1 Caulobacteraceae bacterium
CGAGGGGATCGGCGGCTCGAACCTCTATCTGGTGGACCGCTACGGCGCGCAGGAGATCTACGACGTCGACTTCCTGCCGATCGAAGGGGCAGACGCTTTGGTCGAGGCGAACAGCGTCGGCCTGACCTACCTCGACCACCTCACCCACAACGTCCAGCGCGGCAACATGTCGAAGTGGGCCGAGTTCTACGAGCGCATCTTCAACTTCCGCGAGATCCGCTACTTCGACATCGAGGGCAAGCAGACGGCGCTGGTCTCCAAGGCCATGACCAGCCCGGACGGCAAGATCCGCATCCCGCTGAACGAGAGCCAGGACGAGCACTCGCAGATCGAGGAGTTCCTGAAGGACTACAAGGGCGAGGGCATTCAGCACATCGCGCTCGGGACCGGCGATATCTTCCACGCCGTGGAAACCATGCGCGCGCGTGGCGTCACGTTCCAGGACACCATCGACACCTATTTCGACGGCATCGACGCGCGGCTGCCGGGGCATGGCGAGGACGTCAACCGCCTGCGGGCCGACCGCATCCTGATCGATGGCGCGCCCAGCGAAGGCCAGGGTCTGCTGCTGCAGATCTTCACCGAGAACATGATCGGCCCGATCTTCTTCGAGCTGATCCAGCGCAAGGGCAACGAGGGCTTTGGCGAAGGCAACTTCAAGGCCTTGTTCGAGTCCATCGAGCTTGATCAAATCCGCCGGGGCGTGCTGCCCGCGAAGGACTAGGTCATGGCGACGCGACCCGGATGGGCCCTGGTGGCGCACGGCGGCGCAGGCGAGATCACCCGCGGTCGGCTGAGCCCCGCACAGGATGCGGCCTATCGGGCGGCGATGAGCCTGGCCGCTGAGGCCGGCGCCGGCGTTCTGCGGGCCGGCGGCTCGGCCATGGATGCGGTCGAGGCGGCGATCCAGGTCCTTGAGGACGACCCGCTGTTCAACGCCGGTCGCGGGGCGGCCTTCACCGCCGAGGGCCGCAACGAATTGGACGCGTCGATCATGGACGGGGCGACGCTCCGCGCTGGGGCCGTCGCGGGGCTAGTGACGACCCGCCATCCGATCTCGGCGGCGCGAGCGGTGATCGACGGTTCGGCGCACGTGATGCTAGGCGGGGAGGGCGCAGACGCCTTCGCCCGCAGCCAGGGGCTGGAGCAGGTCGATCCCGTCTATTTCTTCACCGAGCGCCGCTGGCGCGCCCTGGAGAAAGGCCTGGCCAAGCTGGGCCTGCCGGTTCCCGCCCGCCCGACCGGCGCGCCGGACGACGTCTCCGGCAAGGCGGCCTTGGTCCACGAGGAAGGCAAGCACGGAACCGTCGGCGTCGTCGCCCTGGACGCACACGGCAATGTCGCCGCCGGCACGTCGACGGGCGGCAGTTCCACCAAGCGTTGGGGCCGGGTGGGCGACAGCCCGATCATCGGCGCCGGGACCTATGCCTCGAACCGCGGCTGCGCGGTCTCCTGCACCGGCGCCGGGGAGTACTTCATTCGCCTGGGCGTGGCGCACGAGATCAATGCGCTGGTTCAGCACAAGGGCCTGTCGCTGCAGGCGGCGGCCGACCATGTGATCCAGGACGAGCTCACGGCGCTTGGCGGCGACGGCGGCGTCATCTGCGTGGCGCCCGACGGCCAGATGGCGTGGAGCTTCAACACCACGGGCATGTATCGCGCCCGCATCGCCGAGGGCGAACCGCTCGTCGTCGGCGTCTACAAGGACGAGGCATGATGGCGAAGGGTGACTGGATCCCGGTCCGCGGCGCGCAGGGGACGCACTCCCGCCAGGCGCACGCCGACCTGCCCAAGGGCGCCTATGAGCGGGAAATGTCGAAGGAGGGGTTCTTCGGCCCGGCCGCCTTCCTCTACCACCCGAAACCCCCGACCGGCTGGACGTCGTTCGAAGGGCCGCTGCGGCCGCGCGCCTTCGATCTGGCCCGGCTGAACGCCGCCGATCCCTCGCCCTGGGCCGCCGGCGTCGTGCTGCAGAACGCCGCCACCGAGATCCGCTTCTGGAAGCTGGAGACGGCCATGCCGGCCCTGGCGCGGAACGCCGATGGCGACCAGCTGCTGTTCGTCCACCAGGGCGCGGGCGATCTGTTCAGCGACTTCGGCCGCATCGCCTACGTCGCAGGCGACTATCTCTATCTGCCGCGGGGCACGATGTGGCGGCTGGCTCCGTCCGCGCCGACAGCGATCCTGATGATCCAGGCCACCAACACCCACTACCGGCTGCCCGACCGCGGCCTGATGGGGCCCCACGCCCTGTTCGATCCCGCCATCCTCGATACGCCGGTCATGGACGAGGCCTTCCGCGCACACCAGGCCGAGCCGGGAGCGGTCCGGGTCGAGGTCAAGAAGCGCAGCCAGATCTCGACCGTGACCTATCCCTACAATCCGCTGGATGCGATCGGCTGGCACGGCGAACTCGCGCCAGTGCGCCTGAACGTGAAGGACATCCGGCCGGTAGTCAGCCACCGCTACCACCTGCCACCGTCGGTGCATTCGACCTTCGTCTCCGACCGCTTCGTCGTCTGCACCTTCGCGCCGCGCCCCTTCGAGACCGATCCGGGGGCGCTGAAGATCCCGTTCTTCCACAACAACGACGACTACGACGAGGTGCTGTTCTACCACGCCG
>JAIXTR010000541.1 GCA_027483845.1 Caulobacteraceae bacterium
GCTGCTGATCCTTGCGGAACCAACGGGAGAGACGGACAAGCCCAGCCGCCCCTCACCCTACCCTCTCCCCTCTCGCTACGCGGGCGGAGAGGAGTGCTCTTAGAAGAACAGCTTGCGGAAGCTCAGGCTGACCACACGGCCCGTGGGATTCAGCTCGTCGGCGCGATAGCCGGCGGGGGTGGCGCCCGAGGCGTCGCGCACTTTCTGATCGGCGTCGAACAGATTGGTCACCGCCAGGGTCACGCGCGAGCCGCGCAGGAACGGCTGCTTGGCCACCAGCTCCCGATTGGCGCCCAGATTGGCGAACAGCCGCAGGTCCACGGTGGCGATGGAGCCGAAGCGCAGGTCGCCCACTGTGGAGGCCGAGGGGGAGTCCACGGTCGTCGCGCTCTGCCAGTTGGCGCTGATGCGGGCGCCCAGGCCGTTGCGCGACAGGCCCGCCTGGGCCTGCACCTCGTGCCGGGGCTGGCCGCCGCTGTTGCCGGCCGCCGATCCGTTCAGCAGGTCGAACACCGGTCCGCCCTCGCGGACCAGGATCTCGTCCTTGAAATGGACCGTGTGATAGATCGCGAACTGCATCCGCCCGGCCAGCCCGCCGGGCCCGCCGCCGCCGAAGCGTCCGCCCCCAGGCGGCCCGCCCGGTCCGAACCGCGGCGCATCGCCGAACCCGGCCCCGGTCGGCGGCGCGGCGTTGGGTGCGGCGTCGGCGCCGGCGGCCGGTGTGGGGGGCGTCGCGTCGGGCGCGGCGCTTTCGGGACGCGGAGTCGGCGGACCGTCCGCCGCCAGTGCGCCATCTGGCCGTTGGCCCGTCCTTTGCCCGGGGCCGAACTGGCGAGGCGGCGGCTGCGGTCCCCAGGGCCGCGAATAGTTGACGCCCCAGCGCAGGCTGTCGCTGCGCGTCTCGGCGAAGTTCACCGGGCGATAGTCGATCTGCACCAGCTCGCCCGCCGCATTGCGCAAGAAGCGGTCGGGGAAGGCGGCCTCGATCTCGGCCGTGGCGGCCGGGAAGGTGCTGATCGCGTTCTCGATCCGGCTGCGGACATAGTTGGCCGACAGGGTCAGGTCCTGCGACGTCATCGGCTTCCAGGTCAGGCCGATCTTGGTCACGTTGCGCTTGTCGCTGGTCAGGTCTTCGTTGCCGCCGTCGATCCGGCGGACCTCCACCGTCTGGCCGGTCACATAGTCGAACACGCGCGCGGCCTCGGTGACGACCTGCGGCCCGCCGACCTGGCTGGTGGTGGGCGCGCCGTCCTCGCGGGTGTGGGACACGATCAGGCTGAGGCCGGTGATCGGCCGCCAGTTGAGGCCGGCTCCGAGGGTGGTCAGGGTCCCGAAGTCGGACAGCTCGTTCACCGCCACGTTGCCGTTAAGCGACAGGTCCCCCAGGAACGGCAGGACATCGTTCTTGCGGCTGGTCAGCGGCACGTCGACGCTGCCCTGGGCGCTCAGGGTGTTGCGGGACAGATCGGCGTCACGCTCGACGCCGTTGCGTAGGGTGTCCGACGACAGCCAGCTGGCGGCCTCGCCCAGCTTGAACGACGTCCGCACCGGACCGGCCGGGATCTCGAACGCCGGACCCGCCGCCAACGCCTGGATGTTGAAGCCGTCGCTGATCGAGCGGGCCTTGTTGACCCCGCGCTCGGCGATCAGGGCCGGCGCCCAGGCGGCATAGGGCGAGCCCCCGGCGTTCACCGTCTGCTGCAGGGCCGAGATGTCGACGCCGACGTCGCTGACCGTGAAGGTGTCGGCGTGGTCGTAGGTCCCGGTCAGGGACAGGCGCCACTTTTCCAGGTCCTTGTTCAGCGACCCGCCGATCTGGCCGCTCCAGCTGTCCGTGGTCTGCTGCAGGGGGCCAAACGCGGTGACATAGCGGTTGAGCGTGGTGTCGGTGGCGAACGGCGAAAACGGATTGGCGTCGGGCACGCTCAGGCTGGCGCCCGGCAGGCCGCGCAGGGATTCGCTCTGGCTGGCGCTGAAGTTGGCGCTCAGCGTGGCGCGGAGTTCGTTGGGCAGGGCGCGCGCCAGCACGGCGTTGCCGGTGACGGTCCGGGTCTCGGGAACCAGGGTGCGATAGCGGCCCACGTCGCTGACGTTGGCCGTGGACCCCAGCCCGCTGAGGGTGAGCGGCGAGCCATTGGCGGCCGAGGCCGGCAGGCCCGCCACGGTCACCGGTCGTCCGACGATGGCGCTGAGCGCGGGGTCGATCTCGCCCCCACGCGTCGCCCCCGTGATGTTGCCGACGATGTCGAAAGGCTGGCCGGAGACCACCTCGTCCACGTCGCGCTCGTCCGCGGTGATCGCCGACGAGGCCTGGGCCTTCAGCACCAGGTTGATCCGGTTGTCGCCCAGGATCTGGATGCGGTTGATCTCGGCCGACCCGTTGGTCTGGCCGCCGCCCGTCGGGCCGCCGCCGCCGGCGTCCACGGTCACCGCCCGAAAGCGCCGCCGCAGCACGAAATTCACCACCCGCTGGTCGGCCGTGTAGCCATAGGCCAGCGCCGCCTCCTCGGGCAGGACGTCGACCCTAAGGATCGCCTCCGTCGGGATATCGCGGATTTCCCCGAAGCCGGAGATCCGTCGGCCGTTCAACAGCACCACCGGCGCTTCGCCGCCCCGGCCGCGGTTGCTGCTGAGCTGGGGCGCCAATTCGTTCAGCAGGTCCGCCACGGAACTCACGCCATAGGACTGGATCTGCGCGGGGCTGAGCTGCAGCTCGGGCTTGATGTCGCCGACGACAGCGCCGACCTGCGGCCGCTCGCGGCTGCCGACGATCACCAGTTCCGAGACGGTCTCGTCGGCGTACTCGTCCTCGGCGGTCGCGGTCTTCGCCGGCGCCGGGGCCGGCGTCGCGGCCGCGGGTTGCGGGGCTTGCGCAAACGCCGGCAGCGCCACGCCGCTCAGCAGGGTCGCCAGGAGGGTCGCCGCCGCCGGCGGAGTCAGTCGCAGCATCGATGTCTTCAAAATACCCACAGCCTCAAAGTTCAGCGTCCCATCGCCTTGCTGCACTGCAGCGGCGGCAAAATGGGGGCAGGCCGTTACGCGGGAATTTCGTTCAAGTCGCGCCGGAAATGTCTATTTCGCGTCTGGCAAATTCAGCACGCGCTTGGCGACGACGTTCAGGTTGATCTCCGACGTACCGCCCTCGATCGAATTGCCCTTCGACCGCAGCCAGGTGCGAACCGCCTGCAGCTCCTGTTCGCTGTAGCCCTCGCCCGTCCAGCCCAGGCCGTTCAGGCCCAGCGCTTCCACCAGCAGCTCGTTGCGCTCCTGGGCGATCTTGGCGCCGGCGTACTTCATGATCGCCGCGGCGTTCGACGGGCCGTTGCTCTTCGACTCGTCCTGAGCGCGACGTACGGTGAGCTGGAAGGCGCGGTTCTCCATCATGTGCTCGGTCACCCGGCGACGCAGGTCGGCGTCCGCCAGCCGGCCGTCGTCCTCCAGCCCGGCGTAGGCCTTGGCCGCCTCGACGACCGTGGGCAACGCCACAGCCTGGCCGATGTTGCCGCCCCCCAGCCCGGCCGAGATGTTGTCGCGCTCGAACTGGAGCAGGCGCTTGGCCACCGTCCAGCCGCCGTTCAGCGGCCCGAACAGTTGGTCCTTCGGCACCTTCACATCGGTGAAGAAGGTCTCGCAGAAGGGCGAGGTGCCGTTGATCAGCAGGATCGGCCGCACCTCGACGCCCGGATCGCGCATGTCGATCAGCAGGAACGAGATGCCCTCGTGCTTCTTCGACGAGTCCGTCCGCACCAGGCAGAAGCAGCGGTCGGCGAGGTTCGCGCCGGACGTCCAGATTTTTGAGCCGTTGACGAGGTAGTGGTCGCCCTTGTCCTCGCCCTTGGTCTGCAGGCTGGCCAGGGCCGATCCCGAGCCCGGCTCGGAGTAGCCCTGGCACCAGCGGACATCGCCCGTGATGATCCCCGGCAAGTGCTGGCGCTTCAGCGCCTCGGTCCCGTACTCGATCAGAGTCGGGCCGAACATCATCACGCCCATCCCGCCGATCGGGTTGCGGGCGCCGATTTTCGCCATCTCCTCGGCGAGCACGCGAGCCTCGGCGCGGTTCAGGCCGCCGCCGCCGTAGTCCTTCGGCCAGGTCGGCGTGCCCCAACCCTTGGAGCCCACCGCCTTGCGCCAGGCCAGCGCCTCAGCGCTCTCCGGCTGGGCCTGCATATTGGCGAGCTGCGCCATGGGGTCCTTGGCCAGGACCTTCGGGAAGTTGGCCTCGAGCCAGTCCCGCGCCTCGACGCGGAAGGTCTCTGCGTCGCCGCCAAAGTCGGCCATGGCGCTTGCTCCTACTTGGGGTCCGGCAGGCCCAGGACCCGCTTCGCGATCACGTTGAGGTTCACTTCCGAGGTGCCGCCCTCGATCGAGTTGGCCTTGGCCCGCAGCCAGCCGCGCACGGCCACGATCTCAGGCGTGCTGAAGGCCTCGCCGTCCCAGCCCAGGCCCTGGTGGCCCATGGCCTCGATCATCAGTTCGCCACGCTCCTTGGCGAACTCGGCGGCGGCGAACTTGATGATCGACGTGGCGGCGGACGGTCCATTGCCGGCGCGGCTTTCCGCGGCCGAGCGCGCGATCGTCTGGCGCAGGGCCTGGAAGTCCATCTTGTTGCGGGTGATCCGCGTGCGCAGGTCGATGTCGCTGAGCTGGTTGTCATCGCCCGTATAGGCCTTGGCGACCGCCGCCAGATCGCCCGATGAGCCGCCGGCCGTGCCGCCGCCTTCGCCGAACCCGGCCGAGATGTTCTGGCGCTCGTACTGCAGCAGTCGCTTGGCGATCTCCCAGCCGCCGTTCACCCGGCCGACCAGGTTTTCCTTGGGGATCTTCACGTCGGTGAAGAAGGTCTCGCAGAACGGGCTCTCGCCGCTGATCAGCTGGATCGGCCGCGTCTCGACGCCGGGGCTGGCCATGTCGATCAGCACGAAGGAGATGCCCTCGTGCTTCTTGCTGGCGTCCGTGCGCACCAGGCAGAAGCACCAGTCGGCCTTGTCGGCGTAGCTGGTCCACACCTTGCTGCCGTTGATCAGCCAGTGGTCGCCCTTGTCCTCGCACTTGGTCGCGAGCGCCGCCAGATCCGAGCCCGCGCCGGGTTCCGAGTAGCCCTGGCACCAGCGGACCTCGCCGTTCACGATGCGGCGCAGGTGGGTCTGCTTCTGCGCCTCGTCGGCGTACTCCAGCAGCACCGGACCCAGCATCCAGATACCGAAGGCCAGCACGGGCGGGCGGTACTTGCCCGCTGTCATTTCGCGGTCCAGCACCCGCGCCTGTTCGTCGGTCAGGCCGGCGCCGCCGTACTCCTTGGGCCAGGTGGGGGTGGTCCAGCCCTTGGCGGCCATCCGCTTCATCCAGGTGATCTGCGGGTCGTCCGACGCGGCGAACCGGCGCCCGCCCCAGACGGCTTCGGGATCCGTCTTGGCCTTGGGGTCGCGGAGTTCGGGCGGATACATGGCCGCCAGCTCGCTGCGCACCTCGGCGGCGAAGGCGTCGATGTCCGTGGCGCCGAAGTCGGCCATGTCGGTCTCCTCAAACTCGCTTGATCTTACGCCCCAAGATTAGCGTTCGGAGGGGGCGGGGCAAGGGCGATTAAACGCCTGTTTGAGGGAACTTGGCCAAGCCTCGCCTATACAAGTGACTCACTGCGTCGCTACAGGGGAGTCGATGCGCGTCCTTCGCCACCCGGCCGTCACCGCCGCCGTCCCCTGGACGGCCGCCCTACTGACCCTCGCCCTGGGCGTCCTGCTGCTCACGTCCGGCGCTCGCCCCTCGATCCCCACGCGCTTCGTGCGTGTGATGTCCATCGAGCCGGTGATCCTGATCGAGATCAGCCACTTCATCTCCAGCGTGCTCGGGCTGGTCTTCGTCCTGCTGGCGTTCGGTCTGCGCGCCCGTCTCGACGGCGCATGGTTCGCGACCATGGTCTGCGCCCTCATCGCGGCGCCGCTCAGCCTCGTGAAGGGGTTTGTCTGGGAGGAAACGACGGTTCTGCTGGGACTGGCGCTCGCCCTGGCCCCGTTCCACCACGCCTTCCCCCGCAAATCGCGGGTGAGCCGGATGGAGGTGACGCCGGGCTGGCTGATCTCAGCCGCCTGCCTCGTCGCCGGCGCGGGCATGATCGGCCTCTGGTCGTTCCAGAACGCCGACTACGGCGACCAACCCTGGTGGCGGGTGATGGCCGACGAGGATGCGGCCCGATCGGTACGCGCCTGGGCCGGGGCCGCCCTGGCGCTGATGGCCTTCGGCATATGGCGGCTCGTCGGGTCGGCCGCGACCCCGCCCATCGTTGGCGACACCGATCCGGACTTCGACCGTGTCCGCACCATCCTGGCCAAGGCCGAGGTTTCGCGCCCGACCTCCAACCTGGCGCTGCTCGGCGACAAGCGGTTCCTGTTCTCCGCCTCGGGCGAAAGTTTCCTGATGTTCGGCGTCCGCAGCCGGACCTGGATCTCGCTGGGCTCCACCGTGGGGCGACGCGACGAGCGGATGGAGCTGCTCTGGCGCTTTCGCGAACTGGCCGACGCCCATGCCGCGCGCCCCGGCTTCTACAACCTCGAGCCCGACGACCTGCCGGACGTCGTCGAACTGGGCTTCGCCATCCAGAAGATGGGCGAGGCCAGCATCTCACCGCTGGAAAGCTTCACCATCGAAGGCACCAAGCGGGGCAACCTGCGCCGCGCCTGGCAGCGGGCGGCCAAGGACGGGGCGGTCTTCGAGATCGTCGATCCGGCCGACATCCCGCCGATGATGCCCGACCTGAAGCGGATTTCCGATGCATGGCTGGACACCCACGCCGGGGGAGAGAAGGGCTTTTCTCTCGGGGGCTTTGTGCCCCGCTATGTCCAGGAATTCCCCATCGCCGTGGTGCGCTGGGAGGGGCGGGTGATCGCGTTCGCCACGCTGTGGCCCACCGCGTCGCGGACCTCCTTCTCCATCGACCTCATGCGGTTCGTGCCCGAGGGGCCGCCGCGGATCATGGATTTCCTGTTCGTCGAGCTGATCAACTGGGGCCGGCAGCAGGGCTACGGCGCGTTCGATTTCGGGATGGCCCCGCTGTCGGGCCTCGACGACAGGCCCCTGGCGCCGGCGCTCTCGCGGGTGGGGCGGCTGATCTACGACCGTGGCGAGGAGATCTACAACTTCCAGGGCGTGCGCCACTACAAGTCCAAGTACGACCCGACCTGGCAGCCGCGCTACGTCGCCGCGCCGCAGAAATGGGCCATTCCCCGCTTGATGGCCGACGCCGGTCTGCTGTCCTCCGGCGGGGTCGCCGGCCTCGCGAAGCGTCCGAAGAAGTCTGACGACTAGACCGGCGGCGCGCCGGGGCCGAACCCGAGGCTCCGCTCGGCCTGCACCAGCAACAGCACCGCCGCAGCGGCGGCGAACACCATGATCGGCCGCCAGGGAATCAGCCGCGGGCCCTTCATCGGGTTCGGCGGCCGGGCCCCGCGCCAGCCGGCGAAGGCGGCCAGGACGGCGAAGCTGGCGCCGAGGGCGAGGGTGGTGCGCAGGTCCATGGCGCAGGCCTTAGCCGACGCCCGCCAAGCCATCCACAGGATTGCGCGCCGCACACCAGATGTAGCGTTAAGGCTTCGTTTACACCCCAGGAATCGGTGGCTAGCCTCGACTAGACACGGGAGATGCGATTCGCATGGGCGGGGCGGCGCCATGGAGCGTCAAGGGGATTGACCCCAAGGCCCGCGAGGTCGCGAAGGACCTTGCCCGCCGTTCCGGCATGACGCTGGGCGAGTGGCTGAACCGCGTCATTCTCGAAGACGATGTCCCCGAAGAGGTGACGGTCGAGGCCCAGTTCGGCGACCGCGCCTTCCGGGCCCAGGCGCCGCGGTTGCGCGCGATCTCGCCGCCCGGTCCGCCGTCCTTCAATCCCTCCGCGCCGACGGCGCCCGACCTGACCCGGGTCGCCCAGGCCCTGGACCGGCTGACCGACCGGATCGAGGCGTCGGAAACTCGGACGGGTCTGGCGATCAACGGCGTCGAGCACTCGGTGCGCCAGGCGCTGGCGCGGATCGAAACCGCCGAGCGCGAACAGCACGCCGCCGCCAGCCGTCTGGAAGGCCTGATGGCCGAGAGCTCGGCCGAGAAGCGCGATTTCGGCGACCGTCTACGCCGCCTGGAAAGCGGCTCTGCGGCTGGCCCGCGTTCGATCGAGGCGCTGCGTCTGATCGAGAGCCTCCTGAGCCGCATCGAGCCGGAGCTGGTGGTCGAGACCGTGCTGGAGCGGTTGGGCGAGCGGCTCGCCACC
>JAIXTR010000662.1 GCA_027483845.1 Caulobacteraceae bacterium
GACGGCGCCCTGGGCTACTTCCAGCATCGGTTCCGGACCTACGACCGTGAGGGCGAGCCCTGTTGCAACACCGGCTGCAAAGGGGTCATCGATCGCCAGGTCCAGGCGGGCCGCTCCACCTTCTTCTGTCCGGTGTGCCAAACATGATGCGCGTCTTCGCCGGCCTCGCCGCCGCCTTCGTCCTGGCCGCGCCGGCCAGCGCCCAGCCGCCGGTCTGGGTCGTGCGGGACAGCGATTCCGAGATGGTGCTGTTCGGCTCCATCCACGTGCTGCCGCCGGGCCTGAACTGGCGGCCGGCGGTGCTGGAGGCCGGGCTGAAGCGCGCCGACGACCTCTGGTTCGAACTGCCGCCTGGCCCGGCCGCCGAGGCCGAGATTGCACGGCTGGCCGCCACGACGGGCATCCTGCCGGTGGGCCAGTCGCTGTTCACCCTGCTGACGCCGGGCGACGCCGCGCAGCTGATCCGCGCGGCCGACAGCCTGGGGCTGGACAAGACGACCCTGGACCGCCTCGAGCCCTGGCTGGCCGAGGTGGCGCTCGCGGGCGCGGCCTACCGCGCCGCCGGCGCCGACGCCGAGCACGGCGTCGAGAAGTCGGTGGAGACCACGGCGCCGGCCACGGCCCAGCGCAGGGCCCTGGAGACGCCGGCCGAGCAACTTCGCCTGTTCGATCAATCGCCCCGGGCGGAACAGATCGCCTCGCTGAACCAGACGGTTCGCGAGCTGCAGGAAGATCCGGACGGCTTCAACGACCTTGTCCGCGCCTGGATGGCCGGCGACGCCCGAACCCTGGACCGCGAGGCGCTGGATCCGCTGCGCAAGGCGTCGCCCGGCGTGTTCCGGCGGCTGGTGACCGAGCGCAACGCGCGCTGGACCGTGGCGCTAGACGCCCGTCTCAAGGGCAAGGGACGCACCGTCGTCGTCGTGGGCGTCGGCCATCTCGTCGGCGCCGATGGGCTGCCGGCGCGGCTGCGGGCGCTTGGCTATTCCGTCACCGGGCCGTAAGTCGCCCCTCAAGGAACGTGGAGCGCCCCATGAGCTATGAGACCCTGATCGTCGAGACCCCCAGCGCGGGGGTCACCCTGATCCGCCTGAACCGGCCCGAGGCCCTGAACGCGCTGAACAGCCAGCTGCTGGGCGAACTGGGCGCGGCGCTGGACGTCGCGGAGGCCGATGAGGCGGTGAAATGCGTGGTGCTCACCGGCTCGGACCGCGCCTTCGCCGCCGGGGCCGACATCAAGGAGATGTCGGACAAGTCCTACGCCCAGATGTTCGCCACGAACTTCTTCGGCGCCGCCGGACAGCGGGTGGAGCGGTTCCGCAAACCGATCATCGCCGCGGTCGCCGGCTATGCCCTGGGCGGGGGCTGCGAGCTGGCCATGCTGTGCGACTTCATCATCGCCGCCGAGACCGCCAAGTTCGGCCAGCCCGAGATCAACCTTGGCGTCATGCCTGGGATCGGCGGCACGCAACGGCTGCCGCGCGCGGTGGGCAAGGCCAAGGCCATGGACATGGTGCTGACCGCCCGGATGATGGACGCCGCCGAAGCCGAGCGCGCGGGCCTGGTCTCGCGGATCGTGCCGGCTGACAAGCTGCTGGACGAGGCCCTCGCTGCCGCGGCCAAGATCGCAGCCCAATCGCCGCTGGCCGTGATGATGAACAAGGAACTGGTGAACGCCGCCTTCGAGACCACCCTGGCCACCGGGGTCGCCGTGGAGCGGCGGCTGTTCCACTCCCTGTTCGCCTTCGACGATCAGAAGGAAGGGATGGCCGCCTTTGTCGAAAAGCGGAAGCCCGCGTTCAAGGGCCAGTAGATCCTAGCAGGACGGCGTCGAACCAGCATTGACCCGCTGGGCCTGTTTCAGTATATCCGCGCCTCCAATTTCGCCCGCCGGCCAACCGGCGGGTGTTACCCGTTTCGAGAGCAGTTCCGAATGGCCAACACGCCCGGCTCCAAGAAGGCGGTCCGCAAGATCGCCCGCCGCACCGAAGTCAACACCGCCCGTCGTTCGCGCGTGCGCACGTTCCTGCGCAAGTTCGAAGAGGCTGTGACCTCGGGCGACGCCGCGGTCGCCAAGGACGCCTTCGTGAAGGCCCAGTCCGAACTGATGCGCGCCGTCACCAAGGGCGTCGTGCACAAGAACACCGGCTCGCGGAAGGTTTCGCGTCTGGCCGCGCAGCTCAAGAAGATGTCGGCGGCCTAAGGGTCACGACCGCGGCGCCGGATAGGGCCGCGACCTGCTTGAGGGGGACATCGTTCCCCATCTTTGCCTCTAGGAATTCTAATCAGCGGCGCCCTTCGGGGCGCTGCTTTTTTGTGCGCGGATTTTGCCATTGCAAAGCCGCCCCTGCGACCAATTTGCTCAGGCTCCGGACTCGGTTTTTGGCCTTTCCCTTGGACTGAAAAGGGTACCCGGTGAGTCAACAGAAATAAGTCTCGACGGAAAAAAGAATCACCGTTGACCCCCTAGGTCCCCCCATTAGTGTCGGTCCTCTTACAGGCGTCTTTGACTTGATCCCGGCCGAAACCGGGACAGCGGCCGACCACATGTGTTCGCCGATAAGGGTCTGTTTGTGTTGAATAAAATGCGTAGTCAGGGGGTTCGGGGCCCTGGCTTTTCTGCGGCAGTTCGATGGGGTTACGAGGAATGACGAGCGGGGGGGCTGCGGGAGCTATGGCAAGCACGCCGGCAATGGCCGTGTGGAGCAAGACGTGCCTGGTTCTCAAGCGCGAACTGGGCGA
>JAIXTR010000016.1 GCA_027483845.1 Caulobacteraceae bacterium
CGCGCTCCAGCCCGAGGCGCAGCATCTGCGCGCGCAACTCGGCTTCGACCACATCCGGACCGCGATCGGGCCGCACGGCGGAGAGGGTGACGCGAAAGGCGTTGGGTTGCGGAAGGGCGCCGCGCAGCAGGTTGTCGGCGGAGGCCGAGCCTCGCGCCACTTCGACGACGGTCATCCCCGACCGACCGGCGATCGAGAGAATATCCCGGGCCTCAGCCTCCCGCGGCTTCCCCCGCGGGCCGGGCGGCTGGTCGAGACCAAACTGACTGGTCCCGAGGCCGAGCTTGCTGAGGGTTGAGGTCATGCGCCCTGAAAAGCTTGGTCAAATCCATTCGACACGCCACTTTGACGCAGGAAAGGCTAAGAAGCCGTATCCCCCCGATGGTTAAGACGTGATTGACCCTCTTCCCGACTGGCCGATGTTTGGCGTGGCCGAAGATGTTCGGCCGGCGATGCGGCAGGCCGTTGCGGCGCACCGCGCCTTCGTCCTGGCGACCCTGGTCTCGGTCGAGGGCGGCGGCCCGCGCCCCGAGGGCACGCAGATGGTTTTCGCGCCTGGAATCCTCGCGGGCTATTTCTCCGGCGGTTGCGTTGAGGGCGATGTGGCGGGCCATGCCTGGTCCTGCCTGGACGACGGCCAGCCGCGCACGTTGATCTACGGCGAGGGCAGCCCGTGGCCCGATATCCGACTCCTGTGCGGCGCTCGGATCGAGATCGTCCTGGAGCGAGTCGCGCCAGATGATTCGGCCTTGGGCGAACTGCTCGCTGCCGAGGCTGAGCGCCGTCCGGTTCGCTATGTCAGCGACGGTCTTACCCGGGCTTGCGCTCCGGCGCTTTCGCCCTGGCCGGAAGCGGTGATCGCGAAACAGTACGACCCGACCCCGCGCCTTGTCGTGGTGGGTGGAGATCCCACGGCTCTGGCCATCGCCGAGCTGGGCGTGAAGTCCGGTTTCGAGACGACACTCGTCCGCCCCAAGGGGCCCGAGACGCCGCCGCCAATCCCCGGCGTGCGGTACCGGCGCGACGAGCCAGCCCAGGCGCTGGCGGCTATCGGCCTGGATCCCTGGACCTCGGTGGCCGTGGCCACCCACGACCTGGAGACGGACCGGGCGGCGCTCAAGGCGGCGCTGCCGTCGCCCGCCGGCTACGTCGGCCTGCTCGGCGCCCGGCGCCGGTTGGCGGGGCGACTGGCGGAACTGGAGGGCGAGGGGATGGATGCGGCCGCCGTGGCGCGCCTGCACGCGCCCATCGGCCTGGACATCGGCGGCAAGGCGCCGTTCGAGGTCGCCGTGTCGGTGATCGGCGAGATCACCGCCAACCGTTACGCACGCGCCAGTGGCAACACCTCGACCAGCTCGCCTGCGGCCGCCGCAGCGGCGTTGGCGGGTCGCTTCAGCAGGGCGTCGGCGACCGAAAACACGCTGACCAGCGACGAGTCCTGATCGCGATAGGGCCGGGCGGTCACCTCGCCCTGCGCGAACGCGATCTCGGCGCGCATCCAGTGCTCGCGCGGACCGTTCGCCGCCAGGGGCGCGGTCAGCTTCGCCGATATCATGCGCACCGTCGGGTCGGCCCCCTGGTAGGCGGCGATCATCGGTTTCAGGAACAGTTCAGCGCAGACCATCGCCGAGGCCGGGTTGCCGGGAAGACCTAGCAGGCGACGGCCATCGGCCAGCACCCCAAAGAAGGTCGGCTTTCCCGGGCGGACCGCGACGCTGGCCACCTTCATGTCCAGGCCCAAGGCCGCCGCCGCGCCGCGCACCAGGTCATGGTCGCCGACCGAGGCTCCGCCGATGGTTACGATCAGGTCGCCCTCAGCCTCTCGCAACGCGGCGACGGTGGCGGCCATGTCGTCCTTGACGGGCCGGGCCCGATGCACATCGGCGCCCCAGCCCGCGATGAGCGCCTCCAGAGCGCGGGAGCCTGAGTCGTAGATCTGAAACGGCCCGGGGGCCGCTGGCGCCTCGACGATTTCCTCGCCGGTCGAGAACAGGGCGACCCTTGGGCGCCGCGCCGCAGAGAGCTCAGCCCGGCCCGCCGCAGCGGCTAGGGAGAGCCGCCAGGGGTCCATGCGCACGCCCCGCGCCAGCAGCTCGGTCCCGGCCTTGAAGTCTCCGCCAGCTGGCCGGACATAGTGACGGGCCTCGACCGCCGGAACCGTGACAGTCTCGGCCTCACGGGTCGCGTCCTCCTGGATCACGATGGCGTCGGCGCCGTCCGGCATAGCGGCGCCGGTGAAGATCCGCACCGCCTCGCCAGGGCCCATGACTCCCTCGTAGCCGTGGCCGGCCGCGCTCTCGCCCACAATCCGCAGCGGCCCCGGCGTATCCGCCGCGCGCACCGCCCAGCCATCCATCGCCGACGCCGCGAACGGCGGCTGGTCGCGCACCGCGGCGACGTCTTCAGCGAGCACGCGGCCGATGCTGTCCTGGATCGCGACACGTTCCGCCGGCAGAGGCTGGACTTCAGCCAGGATCCGGGCGCGGGCGTCCTCGACGGCGAGCAGTTTCATCAGGCGAGCCGATCAATGGCCGGCTGCGGCGGCGTGAACCAGGTCGCGCCGTCCTCAGTCACGTGGAAATGGTCCTCCAGCCGGATCCCGAACTGGCCCTCGATCACGATCATCGGCTCGTTGGAGAAACACATGCCGGGCTGCAGGGGGGTCTTGTCGCCGCGCACCAGGTAGGGCGCCTCATGGATCGACAGCCCGATGCCGTGGCCGGTGCGGTGCGGCAGGCCCGGCAGGTCGTAGTCCGCACTGAAGCCTTCCGACGCCAGCACCCGTCGGGCCACGGCGTCGATCTCTTCGCAGGGGACCCCAGGCTTCACGGCGGCAAAAGCGGCTGCCTGCGCGCGTTTCTCCACGTCCCAGACCCGCCGATGTTCCTGGCTCGGCTGGCCGAAGACGTAGGTGCGGGTAATGTCGGAGTTGTAGCCCTGGACGCGGCAGCCGGTGTCGATCAGCACCAGTTCGTCTGTCGCCAGCGCCTGTTCGCCCGGCAGGCCGTGCGGATAGGCCGAGGCCTCACCGAACTGCACGGCGCAGAAGGACGACCCGTCGTCGGCGCCGAGAGCCCGATGCGCCTGATCGATGAACCGGCGCACCTCGCCGGTGGTGATGCCGGGCGCCAGGATACGGGCGGCGCGGCGATGGACCTCAAGTGTCATGGCCTTGGCCTGGGACATCAGGGCCAGCTCGGCGGATGACTTGATGGCCCGGCAGCCGTCGATCACCGGTGCGGCGTTCGGCATGGCCACGTCCGGGGCGGTCAGCCGCAGGGCGTCGAACATCGCGAAGGCCAGGGCGGGATCGATGGCGAGGGATGTCGCGCCCCATTCGGCGAGCGCCTCGGCGACCTTAGCGGCCGGGTTCTCATGCTCTTCCCATAGCTTGAGCGGCGCCTCGATCCCCAGCGACGCGACGAGCGATCCCTCCTCGAAGCGCGGACAGATCATCATGGGCGGGCCGGATTTCGGCAGCAGCATCGCCACCATCCGCTCCGTGGCGTTCCAGCCCACGCCGGCGAAATAGCGCAAGGACGCGCCCGCGCCGACGATCATGGCGTCGGTGGTCATCCGGCCCTGGGCCTTGGCGATCCGGGCCATGCGCTCGTCGCGGGTGATGGGCGGCGCCGGGTTGGGCCAAGGCTTCAGGGCCGCGAGCTCCGCCGCCGCTGTCGATCCGCCAATCATCGCTGTCTCCGCACTGGTGTCGCTTGCGCGCTGCAAATACTAGTTGGCTCATGGCTGGAAGTCAGGATTTCGCCGCCGATCCGCGCAATGCGGACCTGCGCATCTATCTCAGCGGCGATCTGGTCCCGCGCGACCAGGCGCGGGTCTCGGTGTTCGACGCCGGCTTTGTCCTTGGCGACGGGGTCTGGGAGGGGCCGCGGCTTCATAAGGGGCGGCTGCTGTTTCTCGAGGCGCACCTGGAACGGCTCGAC
>JAIXTR010000505.1 GCA_027483845.1 Caulobacteraceae bacterium
TGAGGCGACGGCAAATGATGAAGGGTGTATGAATGCCGAACGGGCGGCTGGCAAGGTTTTTTTGCGCCGCAGCATTAACCGCTGGTCACCGGCAGGCGCCGCGCCAGATGCATTCGCCACTGCAGAAGACTGAGAACATTTGGCTTTTGGGGTTGGTTCCCCGCCTGCTCAACCTAGTCTTTCACTCACTGTGAATTGACCTTTAACCAAGCCCGTTCACCTTACTCGCCTCTGACGCGAGCCGCTTCGGAACCTTGTGTCGGCCAGACTGTTCTGAGGCCGACACAATGGAGATCCGTATGCGCATCCCCCTCACCCTGCTCTCGGCGGCGGCTCTTCTGGCGCTCGGCGCCTGCGGTCACAATGTCGAGCAGCGCGCCGCCACAGGCGCGGTCGCCGGGGCCGTCGTGGGCGGACCGGTGGGCGCAGCCGCCGGCGCTGCGGTCGGCACAGCCGTCAGCAAGACGACCGATCGGTAGACACAAGCATCGGACGTGGGCGCATCTGGCCCGCCTTTTGCTCCGTACTCATGCCGAGGCACGGTGCGGGCGCAAATGCGACATCTACTCCTGGCGACGGCGGCTCTGATCGGCGTTCTTCTGATCGCGGCAGACGCCGTCCGCGCATTTTAGACGGCGTCGCCGACCGCGGCGTCATCCCGGCGTAGACGCCAAGCCTCCTTGGCCACGCGCGCCAGGAACGCGATGACAGCGCCGTAGAGACCGATCTTGACCCATTGGTCCAAAATGTCCTCCGCAACGCTGCTCGAGCCGGTCACCCGCCGCGAGGTAGCGTTCGATCAGGTCTCTCATGACGATGCCCCCAGGATCGCGGCGACCGAGGCGTTGAGCCCGCTCCATTCCTCCACCAGGCGGTCCAGCACGGCCTCCCCGTCGGGCGAGAGGCGGTAGAAGCGCTTGTTGCGCCGCGCTTCCTCCCGCCACTCGCTGGTGAGCAGGCCCTGGGATTCCAGCCGGCGGAGCATGGGATAGAGCGCCCCTTCGTCGATCTCCACCCCGGCGTCAGCCAACGCCTTGCGCAGGGTGTAGCCGTAGTGCTCGGCCCGGAGTTGGCCCAGGACCGCCAGGATCAGCGATCCGCGCCGAAGCTCCTGCCGGAGCGTCTCGAAGATGTCGGCCTCACCCGCCATGGTGTGCGCCATACACTGTGCGCGACACAGTGTCTAGGACTACCGTGCGCCACACAGTATGTTCAACCTCCGCGCCGCCGTAGCCTGATATCGAACTTTCCGGGGAGGCGAACATGTTCCGCAGTCTGGCCGCACTCGCGATCGCCTTGACCTTGTCGACCGCGGCCCACGCCGCACCCCAGGACCGGACAGCCGCCAACGGTGCGGTGAAGATCCACTACGTGGTCGACGGTCAGGGCCCGCTGGTGGTGATGATCCACGGCTTCCCCGACTATTGGGCCACCTGGAAGCCGCTGATGGCCGAGCTGAACAAGGCCGGCTACCGCACCGCCGCCCTCGACCTGCGGGGCTACAACCTCTCGGACAAGCCGACCGGCGTGGCCGCCTACGCCATGCCGAACCTCATCGGCGACGTCGCCGCCGTGATCGCCGCCGAGGGCCAGAAGAAGGCGATCATCATCGGCCACGACTGGGGCGCCGCCATATCCTGGCAGGTCGCCTTCAACCGCCCCGACCTCGTCGACAAGCTGGTGATCATGAGCGTCCCCCACCCCGCCGGCATGGCCCGCGAGCTGGCGACCAACCCCGCGCAACGCGCCGGCTCTGACTACGCCCGCAAATTCCAGAAAGAGGGCTCGGAGAAGATGCTGACCGCCGAGGGGCTGGCCGGCTGGGTCAAGGACCCAGCGGTGAAGGCCGGCTACATCGAGGCGCTGAAGCGCTCCGACTTCGCCGCGATGATGAACTACTACCGCGCCAACTATCCCCGCGGGTCAGGCGCAGAGACCGAGACACCCGCGACGATGGCCGGGCCGAACCAGCGGGTGAAGGTCCCGGTCCTGGTCATCCACGGCATGAAGGACACCGCCCTGAACGCCGCCGGTCACGCCGGCACGTGGAACTACGTCGACGCCGACACCACGGTCGTCATGGCGCCCGACGCCGGCCACTTCGTGCAACACGACGCCGAGGGCCTGGTGAACAAGACGGTGCGGGGCTGGTTGGACCAGCGGCGATAGCTATTCCGCAGCGTCGGAGACGCGCGTCATCGCCGTCAGCTTGTCGGCGAAGCTCTTCAGGCACACCTCGGACGGACCCAGCGGGCCCGTCTCGTAGCCCGAGCTCTCCATGCCATCCTGGACGCGCTTGATGAGCACGGTGTCCTCGGCGTTCACCTGCCGGTTGATGCGCCAGTTGAGATAGCGCGCCACCTTCGTCTCCCGGCGGGCGTCGGGCCGGACATAGGCGATCTCACGGATGAGGGTCTCGGTGGGCGACACCGGGATGAACTGCATGAAGTCGATCTGATCCGGGTAGACGTCGAACGCCACGTTCGGCCAGAGCTTGTAGTAGTTCCAGCGCCGCGCCTCCCGCCCCTGCAGGTGGTCGAAGCCGGGAAGCAGCGCCTGATAGGTCCGCTCGACCCAATTGCTGGATGGGGTCTCGACGATGTCGCCCCACATCTTGTCGACCCAGGGCGCCGCCTCGATGCCGTAGCTGCTCCCGAAGAGCCGCGTCAGGCCCGGATGGGCGACCGGGATGTGGAGGCTGTCGGAATAGTTGTCGGAGATGTTCTTCCAGTTCACCGACCGTAGCCGCAGCGTGACCCGCCCCTGCGGGACCAAATCCGCGGGACAGTGCGGCGCCATTTCCTCGGCGTAGGGCGCCATCATCTCTGCCACGCTGGGAAGACCTGACGCAAAGCGCACGAAGATAAAGCCCAGGAAAATCTCCTGCTCGATGGGCTTCAGCCCGTGGTCCGCGCGATCCAGGTCCTCGAACCCTTGCCACTTGGGGATATTGGCGAGCCGGCCGTCCAGGCCGTAGCTCCAAGCGTGATAGGGGCAGACGATGCGGTGGCCGCAATTCCCCTGCTTCCCGTCCGCCAGCCGCGACGCGCGGTGTCGGCAGGCGTTATGGAAGCTCCGCACCTCGCCGTCGTCGCCGCGCACGGTGAGCACCTTCTCGCCCAGGAAATCGAAGGCCTGGTAGTCGCCCGCCGCTGGAATGTCGTTCAGGTGGCAAACCACCTGCCAGGCGGTACGGAAGATCGTCTCCCGCTCCCGTTCAAAGAAGGCCTGGTCCGTGTACATCCAGGCGGGAAGGCTTTGCGTCGGCGCGATCATCGGGGCGAGTTGTTTCACGTTGACGCCCAGCTAGGCAAGAAATCGGCGCTGCTCGGCATAAGCTCGGTCGGGCCTGCCGCCGACCTGGGATATGCATCGCGTCAGTGTGAACCGTCTGGCGTACGAGACGATGCGTGACGATGTTGATGTTCTGGTGGGCCGGCAGTTGCGGCGCCGACGCCGCTTGCTGGGCCTAACGCAGCAGCAGCTCGCGGACGCGATCGGCGTCCGCTTCCAGCAAATCCAGAAGTACGAGTGCGCCAGCAACCGCCTCTCCGTGGCGCTACTGTGGAAGCTCGCCTGCGCCCTGGACGTGGACGTCGCCTATTTCTTCGCCTCCGCCCCTCGGCCCGCCGCGCCTCACCCGGCAAATCAGGCGACGCCCGAACGCCCGCTGGGGCTGGAAGACCGCGCCGCCTAAGACGCCGCACACCATGCTGACAGTCTCCTGTCAGCAGCCGCCTGCGCAGATGTGGCGAACCTGCTCCGGAGCGCCTACCTTGGACGCCATGCCCGCCCCCACCTCGCCGTCCGGCGTCGCCGACATGTCGGCCGCCTTCGACTACGACGAAAACACCATGCCGATGCTCTGGAAGCCGCACCGCCCCGTGCGGCCGGACAAGAGCGAGGGCGGCCGCAGGTTCAAACTCTCCAGCGCGTACGAACCGGCGGGGGACCAGCCGACGGCGATCCGCGAGTTGGTCGGCGGCATCGGCGCGGGCGATCGTGACCAGGTGCTTCTCGGCGTCACCGGCTCCGGCAAGACCTTCACCATGGCCAAGATCATCGAGGAGACTCAGCGCCCGGCCCTGATCCTCGCGCCGAACAAGACCCTGGCGGCCCAGCTCTACAGCGAATTCAAGAGCTTCTTCCCCGACAACGCGGTCGAGTTCTTCGTCAGCTATTACGACTACTACCAGCCCGAGGCCTACGTCCCGCGGACGGACACCTACATCGAGAAGGACAGTTCGATTAACGAGCAGATCGACCGGATGCGCCATTCGGCCACCCGTGCGATCCTGGAGCGCGACGACGTGATCGTCGTGGCCTCAGTGTCCTGCATCTACGGCATCGGCTCGGTCGAGACCTATTCGGCCATGACCTTCTCGCTCCAGCCCGGTGACCGGATCGACGAGAAGAAGCTGATGGGGGACCTGGTCGCCCTTCAGTACAAGCGCAACGACGCCGCCTTCGAGCGTGGTACGTTCCGGCGACGGGGCGACACCCTGGAGATCTTCCCCGCCCACTACGAAGACCGCGCCTGGCGCATCAGCCTCTTCGGCGACGAAATCGAGAGCATCACCGAGTTCGATCCGCTCACCGGCCGGAAGACCAACGACCTGCAGGGCGTGAAGATCTACGCCAACAGCCACTATGTGACGCCGCGTCCGACCCTCCGGCAGGCCATCAACCAGATCAAGGTCGAGCTCAAGGACCGCCTCGACTGGATGGTCGCCAACGGCAA
>JAIXTR010000003.1 GCA_027483845.1 Caulobacteraceae bacterium
ACATGGGCTGGGCCAACGGCTCGATCATGGTGGCGGCCCTGCACGGCGTCCCCGAATTCCAGAAGGACCTGCAGGCCGTGAAGGCCGAGGTGGCGGCGGTGCGCAAGACCGCGCCCGCCCCGGACGCCGCCCGGTGCGCGGCCGAGGCCGAGCTGGTCGCGAAGAGCCTTTACTGAGGCCTAAGCTCAGGCCGAGCTTCGAGGCTCGGGCGGCGGGGCTTCGGGCGGGGGTGAGCGCGGCGGGTCCGTCGAGGTCGCCGGCTCGTCGTCGGCTCCCTCGTCGTCGTCTTCGTCCGCCTCGTCGTCGTCATCGTCGTCCGGCTTGAGCCGTTCGGGCGCCTGAGGCAGGTCGCGCCAGTTGAGGGCGGCCTCCTCGGGCAGGCCCAGCTCCAGGCAGAGGCGGGCGATGTGGTCGTCCAGCGGCTCGGCGCAAAAGTGGTCGCTGCGGCAGCTCTCGAGGAGGTCCTCCTCCAACGCCTCTTCCAGCCAGGCGGCCGTGTCGTCGTCCTCGGCCTCGTGCCAGATCACCCGGGTCATGGCGTCGCGCACGGCGACGATGCGTCTGGAGATGTCCACGCCGCCGGGCTTCTGCGCCGCCGCCGGCGAACGCGCGGCCTCGCCCGCGTCTTGCGCCTGCTGCCGCGCCAGCCGCGCTTCCAGCGCCACGCACTGGCGCACCGTCCGCGACACCGTATGGAACGCCTTCACCGACTCGATCCGCGCGGCGGGCGTCTCGGCGCCCTGCGCGTCCTCGAACGTCTGCTCCGCCAGCGCCAGCCCCAACTCGGTCAACCGAGCCAGGACGCGCGCGTGACGATCAGCCATGTCGGGCGGCGTGGTCATGAACAAAAAGGGAACATACGACGCGGCGGATGGCAAGGTTTCGGGGGTGGGGTGCGTCCGGTTTTGACGTGGAGGGGGGCGGCTATGCGCCAGGAGCGGACGTTGACATCCGGCCGAAGAGTTGACCGACCGTAAGCCTCCAGGCTGCCGGCCCGAGGTTCGCCCGTGGTCGCGCGAGAATCGTCAGCTGGGATCCGGACGCACTCCCAGCCTGTGAGCAGCCCGCTATCCGGCCGAGGTTTCGCGCGATCTTTTTCACCTATAATTCCGGGCCTGCTACCTATCGGCGACGAAGGCTTTCGCCCAAGCTTTCATAGAGCTAGGGTCGGCTCATCTGGATGCGCTCAAACATGAATGAACTCCAAGGCGAAGATCCGCCCCAAGACGTCGAGCTTGAGATCGACGAAGAAGACACCAGTGGTGGCGGCGAGGACATCAAGCCGTGGGATCCTGCCAAGATCCGCATCACTACAAAGAACTTCTCGCTCCGCGACGTCGTCGATCAGATCGAAGAGGGGGACATCGATCTCGCGCCAGACTTCCAGCGCGAATACGTCTGGCAGGCCAGACAGCGCACCCGTCTGATCGAGTCCATCCTCCTCGGCATTCCGCTGCCCGCCTTCTATTTCAACCAAGGCGACGACGGGACCTATCAAGTCGTCGATGGCGTGCAGCGCCTGTCGACCATCTCGCTCTTCATGCGCAATGAGCACGCTCTTAACGCGGCCGACCTCGAGTATCTGACCACCCTCGACGGTCTCACCTATGAGCAGCTCGACGCCGGCTCCCTGCGGCGGTTTCGCGCCACCCAGATCGTCGTCCACGTCATTGAGCCGCAGACGCCCGACGAGGTGAAGTTCGACATCTTCAACCGGGTGAACACCCTGGGCAGCCCGCTGTCGGCCCAGGAGATCCGACACGCGATGAGCAAGGCGCGCTCGCGCAAGTTCATCGGCGAACTGGCTGAGGCGGAGGAGTTCGACAAGGCCACCGACAATCAATACTGGCGGCGCATCGATGGCTTGAGGGTTCGCCACAGCGCACGGATGACCAATCGCGAGCTCGCCCTGCGCTTCTGCGCCTTCCGGAAATCCTCCATCGAGGACTATCGGATGTACTCGAGCCTGGACGCCTTCCTCATCGACTTCACCAAGCGGATCGATGACCTGTCGGCCCTGCCCGGTCTCACGGACGATGAGCTGGCCGCGCTGGCGGCGGCCTTCAAACGCGGAATGACCAACGCCCATCAGATCCTCGGCGCCGCCGCCTTCCGCCGGTGGCCCCCGAGCCAGATCCGGCGGGGTCCGATCAACCGCGCGGTCTTCGAGGCTCAGGCGAACGCGCTGGCCGACTACCCGCTGAACAAGCTCCTGCCCCGCAAGGATCGGATCACGGAACTGTTCCGCGCAGCCTTCGATGACCCGGCCTATCTGCGGGCTGTCACGGTCGGCACCGGCGACTTCGCCAAGGTCGCCCTGCGTCTCGACGAGACGCGGCGCCTGATTGAGGTCGCCCTCCAATGATCCGCGAAATCCACGTTCGCGGGCTGAAGCGCTTCAGCGACGAGCGGGTGCGGATGGCGCCCTTGAGCGTGCTGACGGGCCTCAACGGCTCGGGCAAGACCTCCCTCCTGCAGGCGTTGTTCCTCGCCCGCGAGGCGTCGGTCACGGCGGAGGCCTCCCTGCCGCTGAATGGCCCGTGCGGGATGGAGCTTGGGACCGCGGGCGAGGTTCTGAACGCTGACAGCGAAGGCCCGATCGAGATCGACATCTTCGACGAGGTCGGCGTGATGTTCCGCTGGGTCTTCGCCGTCCCCACGGAGGATGCGCTCTATCTTGCGATCGCGGAGCGCCCCCAAGTCCCGTTCGGCATGTTCCGCCGCGCGCCGCGCGGCTTCACTGTCCTGAGCGCCGAGCGGCTAGGACCCCGGGAGGTCTACAAGACCTCCTCGCAGCCGGACGATCACCTCGAGGTCGGCCTGCATGGGGAATTCTGCGCCCATGTCCTCAGCGTCCTGGGGGACCGACCTCTCGCCCAGGCCGACCGTACGCATCCGCACTCGTCGGCGCGCGGCGCCCGGCTCCTCAAGTACGAGGCAGAGCAGTGGCTGAGCGAGATGACGCGGCCCATCGAGATCAACGGCGTGCGGCCCTCGGACATGACCGTCGCGGAGCTCCAGTACCGCACGCCCGACGCGCGCTGGGTGCGCTCTACCAACATGGGGTTCGGCCTGACCTATGCCCTGCCGATCATCCTAGGCGGGCTGATTGCCGAGGCGGGTGGCCTGCTGATCGTGGAGAATCCTGAGGCGCACCTACATCCGGCCGGCCAGTCCAGAATGGGGGTCTTTCTGGCCTGGCTAGCCAGCAAAGGGGTCCAGGTCGTGGTGGAGACCCACTCCGACCACGTTCTGAACGGTATCCGGCGCGCCGTCGCGGAGTTCGGCTACCTGCCGGCAAACAAGGCCGTGGTGCACTTCTTCGGCCAGCCGGAGGACGGCGACGACGGCCAAGCGCATCGCACCTTGTCTTTGTCCGCAGCGGGCGCGCTGTCGGCTTGGCCGCGCGGCTTCTTCGATCAGTACCAGATCGACGTCGCCTCGCTTGGCCAGATCCGCCGTCGCACCCAGATATGAGCTTCGTCGTCAACGGCGCCGACTGGGTCTTCGACGGGGCGAGCGGCGCGGAGGTCAACGCGTGGATCGACCAGGTGCTCGACTTCGTGAAAGGGAGCCTCGACCGCGAAGAGCCGGTCCTGATCGGAGGCGACTTTCAGTCCCGCGCCATGTTGGACGCTTGCTCCCTCTGGGACATCGCCACGGGCCAAGCCGAAATCCAGCTCACCGGCGAAATCGTCCAGGAACTGTACGCGTGGCTAGGGCGTGCGACGGTCTACTCCGACCGTCCGGACTGGCCGGCGGGCTGGGACCAGACCGAGATCTCCGTCGCCGGCGGCACCTTGGAGGACAACGTCGACCTCGCCTGGGTTCATCACACGGTCCGGTCCGGCCGCGCCATGGCGAGCCTGTCCTTCCGGCGGCGACGCGCCTTGCCGACCCAGACCTTACTGGGTGTGGCCGAAGTCCATTTCGTGGGCCATGAGGCGGATCGGATTGCCTTCTGGCGTGACGCGATCCACGTCGAAGGCGACAACGCTGAAAGCCTGTCCCGGCTCGGCCCCCATGCCTATCCCGAGATCCACTTCCTGCCGGGGGTGCTGGACGAAGTGAAAGACCTAGGCGGCGGCTATCTGGCTAGCCGCGCCCCGGTCCAGGCCGCGCTTGCAGCCCTCAACGACCATGGGCGATGGATCTTCACCACGCCGCCGCCACAGCTGACGCCCACCGATGGCCTGCATCCCGATCCCAATGGCGGCACGCCGTCAAACCAGATCATTGAGCGCCGCTTTCGGCAAATCGGGCTGGATGTCGCCCCAGAAAATCCAAACGTCCGTCTGAACGCCCAGACGCGAATAGCCCGGGAGCGGATACTGGGGGAGGATACAATCTATTGCGAGTGGCATTTGAAGCTCGAGCCCCATCGCAACCGGATCCACATCCACGGCCCCGTACATGGGATCGACCAACTAATCGTGGCCATAATTCACGAACACCTCCCTCTGCCTTGAACTTCCAGCCCTTCAGGCTATCGCCGGCTTTCGCGGCAGGGGCGACGGTTCGCGCGGCCTCGATAGCGGTGCTTCACAACGTCGGCGACGAGTCAGAAGCGGCCCCCGCGCCTCGCGCGCCGCCTTCGCCACCCGCCCCTCCAAACGAAATCGCCGCCCCGGCGGGGGCCGGGGCAGCTTTTCCGGTCGGGCGCCCGGCTTGGGGGGCGCGGGCGCGACGCCCCTCCGCCTACGCGGGCAGTTCGAACGGCCGGTAGTTGCGGCGGCTGACCTTGGGCTCGCGGATGCGGTCGGCGGCGAGGACCACCAGGGCGAGGCCGGCGTTGATGAGGGCCAGGCTCAGGTGGGCGCCGCGGTCGCCCTTGAGGCCGAGGGCCTCGATCTCCGCGGCCGTGCGGCCGGCGGCGAGGGCCTCCATCAGCGGGCCGTAGTTGGGGATGTTCCAGCCCAGCCACGGGGTCAGGTGCGCGACGATGAAGACGGTCGAGAGCGTGAGCGCGCCGACCGCGCCCCAGAGGCGGGTCCTGGGCACGATGAGCACGATGGCCAGCAGGCCGGCGATGGCGCCCACGACGTAGCGGGCGTTGGGCTCCAGCCAGGCGACGCCGGTCTGGGCCTCGGCCCAGCCGAAGATCGGGTGGATGTCGACGCCCACGAACTTGGGCCAAACCCAGAGCGAGACCAGGCTCAAGGCCAGCAGCGTGGCGCCGGCCCAACTCCAGATGCGTGCGTGATTGATCATGTCGTTCCTCCGTTCTTTGTTACGGAGACGAGTGGGCCCGGCTCCGCAGAGCGGCCCGACATCACGGTCAGGGGGGACCGCCAGAGGGGCCCGGGCCAGAAGCTTGAGTTTGGAACGCCGCGACGCTTTTCAAGAGGGCGCGGCGATTTTTCGGGTGGGCGGCGCGGGACCGCGGCGGCCCGCGCGAGGCCGGACGACGTGGACAAACGCGGCCGGACGGCGCCAGTGGGCCTGAACCTGACCTTTTCCGGGACGCCTCTGTGAACGAGAGCTCTGAACCCCTGGCCCTCGACCGGCTGAAGGCGCGCATCCAGGCCCTGCGCGCCAAGACGACGGAGAACGGCTGCACCGAGGCCGAGGCCCTGTCCGCCGCGGCGAAGGTCGCGGTGCTGCTCGATCGCTACGACCTGTCGCTGACCGACGTCGAACTTCGCGAGGCGGTGTGCGGGCGGCGCGAATACGAGACGCGCGGGAACAAGCGTATCCCGCTGGACGACTGTGTCGGCGCCATCGCGGCTTTCTGCGATTGCCGGGTCTGGCGCGAGACCAGCGCGCGCGGCGATCGACGATACGTCTTCTTTGGCCTGGGCGCGGATATCGAGGTCGCGCACTACCTGACGGAACTGATCGATGCCGCCGTGCGGTCCGAGCTTGGCCGCTACAAGACCTCGCCCGGCTATCAGCGATTTCGGCACAAGGAGCGGCACATGGCGAACGCGTCCTTCATGCTGGGCATGGTCGCGTCGATCGCGGACAAGCTGATCGCGATGAAGGCCGGGCGCGACCGGGCCAACAACGACGCCGGGCGTGATCTGGTGGTGCTTAAGTCGGCGGTCGTGGACGCCGAACTCGACAAGCTGGATCTGAAGCTGACGACCGTGCCCCGCACGGCCCGCGTCGTGTCACCCACGGCCTACGACGCCGGGGGCGTCGCGGGGGCGTCCCTGGCCATCGACCCCGGACTCCGGCGAACCCCATAGGCCGCCGCCGTCGTGCTACCCTGGCCGGGGCGATCGACGACGCGCTCAACCTGGATCACGACCTGTACCCGTTCGCGGACGCCTGCGCCGGCTGTCCGCGGTCTTCCCCTTCCGCTAGAGCGAATGCGAGTCACCGACCGCCATGGATAAAGTGCCTATGACCGCGCAGGGCTATCGCGCCCTGGACGAGGACCTGAAGCGTCTCAAGACGATCGAGCGGCCGGCCGTAACCGTCGCGATCGGGGAGGCCCGACTCCACGGCGACCTCAAGGAGAACGCCGAATACCATGCCGCGAAGGATCGGCAGGGGTGGATCGAAGGACAGATCGTTCAGATCGGCGACATGATCGCGCGCGCGCAGGTCATCGACGTCACCAAGCTGTCGGGAACCCAGATCAAGTTCGGCGCCACGGTCTCGCTGACGGATCAGGATACGGACGAACAGACCCGCTACCAGATCGTGGGCGAGCATGAGGCGGACGTGAAACAGGGCCGCATCTCGATCACCTCCCCCATCGCCCGCGCGATGATCGGCAAGGCGAGCGGTGACGTCGTCGAGGTGAAAAGTCCCGGGGGCCTGAAGGCCTACGAGATCATGACGGTGGAGTGGATCTGACCGGCGCACCGCGGTCGCCCTGAGCGGACGCCAAGGCGCGACCCTCCGCACGTATGCGCACCCAGAGCACCAGGGCGTTGAGGACGGAGAACAGGACCGCAAGGCCCACCAGCCCGAACGCCAGGGGCAAGACCGCGATCTCGCCCACCACGACGGTGTAGTTCGGGTGGCTGAGAAACCGGTAGGGCCCGCGGCGGACGAGCGGCGCGCCGGGCAGGATGATAATGCGCGTGGTCCACCGCCCGCCCAGGCTGGCGATCACCCAGACGCGCAGCAGTTGCAGGACGATGAAGGCGGCGAGCCAAGGGCCGCTGACCGGGCGATCCCAGCCCCAGACCCAGAGGGCGGCCAGCCAAGCGGCGTGCAGACCTACGATCAGCGGGTAATGGCCGGCGCCGGTCTCATAGCCGCCCTGGGCGATCAGCCGCCGGGTGTTGCGCTGGGCCAGCACCAGCTCGCCCAGCCGCTGCAGGGTGACGGCCGCCAGGACGATGACCGCGAGCGTCATGCGGCGCGCTTGAGCGTCACCGTGCTGGCGGTGAAGCCCGGGCCGAGGGCGCAGACGATCGAGGTGGTGGGCAGGCCGGCGCGGCGGGCCCGGTCGAGGACGAACAGGACGGTCGGCGCGGACATGTTGCCGTGGTCGGCCAGCACGGCGCGCTCATGGTCCAGCTGGCCTTGGCCGATGGACAGCGACTGTTCCAGGGCCTCGATCACTTTCATCCCGCCGGGATGGCAGATGAACCGATCGACGTGGTCGACGTCCAGGCCCTGGGCGGCGAGCATGGAGTCCATGGCCGGGCGCAGGTTGGCCTGGGCGAAGGGCGGGATCGAGCGGGCGAAGATGACGCCCAGGCCGGTGGGATCGATCCGCCAGCCCATGATGTCGAGGGTGTCGGGCCAGGTGCGTTCCTCGGCGCGGACCAGGGTGGCGAACCCGTCCTCACCGGAGCGCAGGACGCAGGCCGCCGCCCCGTCGCCGAACAGGGCGGTTGCGACGATATCGGCCTTGGACAGCTCATCCATCCGGAACGCGAGGCTGCACAGCTCGACGGCGACCAAAAGCACCACGGCGCCCGGGGTCGCGGCGGCCAGCTTGCCGGCGAGGCCCAGTCCCGTCGCACCGCCCGCGCATCCCAGACCGAAAACCGGAATGCGCGCCGCGTCGGGCCGAAAGCCCATGCGTCCCATGGCGCGGGCCTCCACGCTGGGCGTGGCGATGCCGGTGGAGGAGACCGTCACGATGACGTCCACGTCCGACCCTTTCAACCCCGCCTCGTCCAGCGCCTTGCTGGCCGAGGCGACGAACAGGTCCACCGCGGCCTCGAGGTAGACCTCGCTCCGTTCGGGCCAGCCGCGCGGCTCGAGATACCATTCGATCGGCCGCACGACCTGGCGGGTGCGGACCCCCGCCGTGGTGAAGACCGGCGCCATGCGCTCGAACTGGGGGAACCTGCCGGCGAACAGGTCGCGCGCAACCTGCTCAACGTCTTTCTGGGCCAGGATGTGGGGCGGCGACGCCGTCGCGAGGGATAGGAGAGCGACCGGGGGCGGCATAGAGAGCTTTCATGGCCAACCGCGAGGCGCGACGGGCTCCAAGCTCAGCAACCGATCCGGCGCGAACTGGTTCCAGTTGCATCAACCCGTGGCGGCCAAGCTTGCACGCACATACCACTTCCGATCCCGACGACCAAAGCGCCCCCGTCCGGCCAGGCACGTGGGTCGGATTCGCCCTGATGTGCCTGGGCATGTTCATGGCCATTCTGGACGTGCAGGTCGTGGCCACGTCCCTGCCGACCATCCAGCGGGCGCTGGACGTGCCGGCCGAGCAGATGAGCTGGATCCAGACCGCCTATCTGACTGCAGAGGTCATCGCGATTCCGCTGACCGGCTTCCTGACCCGCTGGCTCAGCATGCGCTGGCTGTTCGTGGTGGGCGTGTCGGTGTTCACCGCGGCCTCGGCCGGCTGCGCGGTCAGTGGGGACTTCAACCAGCTCATCGCGCTCCGCGTCCTGCAGGGTTTCTCGGGCGGGGTGCTGATCCCGGCGGTGTTCTCGGCGGTGTTCCTGCTGTTTCCGATGCGCCGCCAAGCCATCGCCACGACCCTGGCCGGGGTGCTCGCGGTGTTGGCGCCGACCGTGGGGCCGATCGTCGGCGGCTGGATCACGGAGACCTACAGTTGGAGGTGGCTCTTCCTGATCAACATCGCGCCGGGCGTCCTGGCGGCGGCGGGCGCGGCGCTGCTGTTGCCCCGGGCGCGGGGCGCCCCCGGGCTGTGGCGGACCTTGGACGTCATCGCCCTTGGCCTGCTGATGATGGGGCTCACGGCGCTGGAGATCGGCTTGAAGGAAGCGCCGGGGCGCGGCTGGGGTTCGCCGCTGGTGCTCGCCCTGTTGGCCATGAGCGCCACGTCGCTGGCCGGGTTCGTTCGCCGGGTGTTGAGGCGCGACGCCCCCATCGTCGACCTGCGCACCCTGGCCGATCGCAACTTCGCGGTGGGCAGCCTGCTGAGTTTCGTTCTCGGCATCGGCCTGTTCGGCTCGGTCTATCTGATGCCGGTGTTTCTCGCCTTCGTGCGCGGGCACGAGGCCCTGAGGATCGGCGAGATCATGCTGGTGACCGGCGCGGCCCAGCTGCTGGCCGCGCCCCTGGCCGTGGCGCTGGAGCGGCGGGTCGACGCGCGCCTGCTGTCGGCGTTCGGCTTCGCCCTGTTTGGGGTCGGCCTGGGGCTGAGCGCGCGGCAAACGGGCGCCACTGATTTCGACGCGATGATGCTGCCCCAGGCGTTGCGCGGCGCGGCGATCATGTTCTGTCTGCTGCCGCCGACCCGCCTGGCCCTCGGTCAGCTCCCGGCCGAGCGGGTCCCCGATGCGAGCGGCCTGTTCAACCTGATGCGAAACCTGGGGGGCGCTATCGGGCTGGCGATCATCGACACCGTGATCTACGGCCGCCTGCCGCACCACGCCGCCGACATCGTGGCGCGGCTGCAGGCCGGCGACCGTGCGACCGCGCTGAATGTGGGGATTCCGCTGGAGCTGTTCGACGCGCGGACCCCGGGGCCGCTCGACCCCGCGGCGGCGGCGATGCTCGAGCCGATGATCAAGAAGCTTGCCCTGGTGCAATCGATCAACGAGGCCTGGGCTCTCGTCGCGGTGTTGACCTTTGCGGCCTTGCTGGCCGTGCCCTTCGCGAGGCCGGCGGCGGCGGTCGATCGCGCCTAGCCATCGCCCTGCTCGGCCGGCGTTGGCGCACAGTCGTCGTGTCCGCCCCTCAGATGCCGGCGTACCAGTGATAGCCGCGGTCGGGCCAGAAGCCGCCCTTGCCGCGGCCGAGGCCGTCGAGGGAGGCCACCGCTTCGACGCGCATGACGTACTTGGCGTGCTTGTAGCCGAGCTGGCGCTCGACCCGCAGGCGCAGCGGGGCGCCGTGGCGGACCGGCAGGGTGGCGTCGTTCATCTGGTAGGCGAGGATCGTCTGGGGGTGGAAGGCGTCGATCAGGTCGATGCTCTCGTAATAGACCCCGGCGCCGTCGGTGGCCGTGGGGTCCAGGGTGTCGGCGCAGTGGAAGACGATGTAGCGGGCCTCGGGCTTCA
>JAIXTR010000004.1 GCA_027483845.1 Caulobacteraceae bacterium
GATGCTCTACACGTCCGGTACCACCGGCCGGCCCAAGGGCGTGTTCCGCCCGGCCCCGGTGATCACGCCGCACGCCATGTACGCCCTGCGCGGCTACGACAAGGACTCGGTACAGCTCTGCGCCGGCCCGGCCTATCACGCCGCCCCGCTGGCCTTCGACGTCCGCGCCGCCATGGGCGCGGGAGCCACCCTCGTGTTCCTCGACAAGTGGGACAGCGAGCACACCCTGCGCACCATCGCGCAGCATCGGGTGACGCACATGCACCTGGTGCCGATCATGTTCCAGCGCCTGCTGGCGCTGCCCGCAGAGGCCAAGGCGCGGCACGACATCTCGACTGTGAAGTACATCGTCCACGGCGCGGCGCCCTGCCCGCCGGAGGTCAAGCACGCCATGATCGAATGGTTCGGCCCGGTGCTGAGCGAATACTATGCTGGCTCCGAAGGCGGCGCGGGCTTCATGATCAACTCCGACGAATGGCTCCGGAAGCCCGGATCGGTCGGCAAGCGGCCTGAGCTGCTGGGGTCGAAAATCCTGGACGACCAGGGCAATGAACTGCCGCCGAACGTCTCGGGGACGATCTATCACCAGCTGCCGCACGGCGGCGGCTTCACGCACTACAAGGACGAGAAGAAGACCCAGGCCAGCCGCGTCGGCGACTACTTCACCATGGGCGACATGGGGTACTTCGACGAGGACGGGTACCTGTTCCTGACCGGCCGCAGCGCCGAGACGATCATCTCCGGCGGGGTGAACATCTATCCCCAGGAGATCGACAACGAGCTGATCAAGCACGAGGCCGTGGCCGACAGCTCCACCGTCGGCGTCCCCCACGACGAGTGGGGCGAGCAGGTGAAGGCGGTCATTCTGCTGAAGCCCGGCTACCAGCCCTCCGACCTGCTGGCCAACGAGATCCTGGCCTTCGCCCGCGACAGCCTGCCCGCCTTCAAGGTCCCGCGCAGCCTCGACTTCGTGACGGAGCTGCCCCGGTCGGAAGCCGGCAAGATCCAGCGTGGCAAGGTGCGCGCGCCCTACTGGGAAGGCCGTTCGCGCCAGATCTAGAGGCTGGCGCTTTCCGGGCGCCGAACCTAGGCTCGCTGCTCGTTCTGTTTCCGGGGGACACCGTGAAGACCTTTGTGCTCGGCGCCGTTCTGGCGGTTGCCCTTTCCGCGCCCGCGCTCGCGCAGACCCAACCGACCACCTTCGTCCAGGCCGGACGCGTGCTGATCGACCCGGCCTCGGGCAAGGTCGAGACCGCCAAGACCCTGGTGGTCCAGGGCGGCAAGGTCGTGCGGATCGCCGACGGCTATGTCTCCGAACCCGGCGGCAAGGTCGTGGATCTGAAGTCCAGCTTCGTCCTGCCCGGCCTGATCGACAGCCACGTCCACATCACCAGCCAGACCGGCCCGACCTCGCGCCTGGACGAGGTCACCCAGTCCTCGGCGCAGCAGGCGATGGATGGCGCGCGCTACGCCAGGCGCACCCTGATGGCCGGGTTCACCACCGTGGCCGACCTGGGCGGCGACAACGACGCCGTCTTCGCCCTGCGAAACGCCACGGCCGCGGGCGACGTGCCCGGGCCGCGGATCATCGCCGCTGGCTCGGCGATCTCCGTTCATGGCGGGCATGGCGACGTGAACGGCTTCCGCGAGGACGTCATGCACGTCCTGCGGCCCGGCTCGGTCTGCTCCGGCCCCGCCGACTGCAGCCGCGCGGTGCGCGAGCAGGTCTGGAAGGGCGCCGACGTCATCAAGATCACGGCGACCGGCGGGGTGCTGTCGAACACCGCCGCAGGGCTGGCGCAGCAGTTCTCCGACGAGGAGCTCAAGGCCATCGTCGAGAGCGCCCACCGCATGGGCCGGCGCGTCACCGCGCACGCCCACGGCGCCGACGGAATCGACAGCTTCCTGAAGGCTGGCGGCGACTCCATCGAACATGGGACCTACCTCGATCCCGAGGGAATCGCCCTGATGAAGAAGAGCGGCGCCTATCTGGTGCCGACCCTGATGGCCGGCGACTTCGTCTATCGGATCGCCAGCGGCCCGAACAACTTCCTCACCCCCGCGCAATCCGCCAAGGCGCTGGAAGCCGGGCCGAAGATGCTGGCCATGGCGCGGCGCGCCCACGACGCCGGCGTCAAGATCGCCTTCGGCACCGACACCGGCGTCTCCGCCCACGGCGACAACGCCGGTGAGTTCGGCCTGCTGGTCAAGGCCGGGCTGAGCCCGCTGGAAGCGATCCAGACTGCCACGGTCAACGCCGCCGACCACCTGCAGATCTCCGCCATCACCGGCAGCCTGACGCCCGGCTATTCGGCCGACATCATCGCCGTCCAGGGTGATCCGCTGAAGGACGTCGAGGTGCTGAAGCAGGTGGGCTTCGTGATGAAGGCGGGGACGATCTACAAGGAGTGATCCTTTTCCCGTCCCACGAAGGGCAGGGAAAAGATCGGACACCAAGCGTGTTTGGCGGCGTCGGGCGACGCAGGGCATAAGCCGCCGCCATGATCCCCTTCATCGACCTGCAGACCCAGCGCCAGCGCCTGGGCCAGCCCCTTGAGGACGCGATCCTCAAGGTCGTCCGCTCGGGCGCCTACATCATGGGCCCTGAGATCGCGCGGCTGGAAGCCGAGCTCGCGGCCTTCGGCGAGGCGCCGCACGCGCTCTCCTGCGGTTCGGGCACCGAGGCGCTGGTCCTGCCGCTGATGGCCTGGGGCATCGGACCCGGCGACGCGGTGTTCTGCCCGTCCTTCACCTTCGCCGCCACAGCCGAGGCGATGCCGCTGGTGGGCGCCTCGCCGGTGTTCGTGGACGTCCTGCCCGACACCTACAATCTCGATCCCGTGAAGCTGGAGGCCTCGGTTCAGGCGGTGAAGGCCGAGGGCGCGCTGACGCCGCGCGCGGTCATGGCGGTCGACCTGTTCGGCCAGCCCGCCGAC
>JAIXTR010000522.1 GCA_027483845.1 Caulobacteraceae bacterium
CGCCACACGTCGGGCCTCACCTACGGCTTCCAGAACCGCACGAACATCGACGCGGCCTATCGCAAGCTGGCGCTGGAGGGCATGCATGGCGGCCACGACCTGGCGGCGATGATCCAGATGATGGCGACGCTCCCGCTGGAGTTCTCGCCGGGTGAGGCCTGGAACTACTCGGTCGCCACCGACGTCTGCGGCTACCTTGTCCAGACCGTGGCGGGCAAGCCGCTGGACCAGGTGTTCCAGGAGCGGATTTTCGATCCCTTGAAGATGGCCGACACGGGCTTCTACGTCCGCGACGACCAGCGGAGCCGGTTCACCGCCTGCTACGAAGCCGCGCCGGGCGGCAAGATGAAGCTGCAGGACGATCCGACAGAGAGCCCCTACCTCGCCCCGCCGGCCCTGCTGTCCGGCGGCGGTGGGCTCGTGGGGACTGCGGCCGACTATATGCGCTTCAGCAACATGCTGCTGAACCGCGGCGAGCTGGATGGGGCGCGAATCCTGGCCCCGAAGACCGTCGACCTCATGGCCTCGAACCATCTGCCGGGCGGCGCGGACCTGACCGAAATGTCCCGGTCGCTGTTCTCGGAGAGCACTAACGCCGGGGTCGGCTTCGGCCTGGGCTTCGCCGTGGTGTTCGACCCGCCGCAGACCCTGATCCCCTGCAGCCTGGGCGAGTTCTACTGGGGCGGCGCGGCCTCGACCGCCTTCTGGGTCGATCCGATGGAGGACATCACGGCGGTGTTCATGACCCAGCTGTTGCCGTCGTCGACCTATGCGATCCGGCGCGAGCTCAGGACGCTTGTCTATTCGGCCCTGATGGAGACGAACGGCTAGCCTCGGCGGCGTCGGCCATGGCTTCGGCCTCGTCGATCGAGGGGTGGCCAAAGCCGGTGTCGGGCTCGTCGGCGACGATAGGCGTCGTGGGCAGCATCCGCGATTTTCGCCAGCCGCCCCACATGTAATAGCTGAAGGCCAGCACCAGGGTCGCGCCGCTGCCGATCGGGAAGCTGATCCAGATGGCGTCGGCGCCCAGGTGCGGCTCCAGGATGTTCGCCAGCGGCACCCGGATCCCCCAAAGGGAAATTATCATGGCCAGCAGCGGCGGCCAGACCGCCCCCGTCGCCCGCACAACGCCCGAGAAAATGAAGGCCATGCCGAAGGCGATGAAGCCCCACAGCACGATCGAATTGATGTGGACGGCGATGGGCAGAGACGGGCTGTCGCCGGGCAGGAAGGCCCGCAGCACCCAGGGATCGGCCAAGTAGATCAACACCACCGGCACGGCGGTGAACAGCAAGGCATAGGCGGCGCCCGAGCGGGCGATCCGCTCCACCCGGTCCATCCGGCCCGCGCCGACATTCTGTGCGGCCATCGACGACACCGCCGCCCCCAGGGCCATCGCCGGCATCTGCACATAGGTCCAGAGCTGCGCCGCGGCGCCGTATGCGGCCGAGGTATGGACGCCGTGCTTGTTGACCAGACCCATCATCGTCACTGCAGCCAGGCTGGTGACGATCATCTGGAAGCCCATGGGCAGGCCCTTGAGCACCAGGGCGCGGATGATGCCCAGGTCGGGGATCAGCAGGTGGAATTCGCCCGGCCGCAGCACCAGGATCGACTTCTTGCGGTAGAGGTGAACGATCATCGCCAGCAGCGTGACCGTCTGGGCGACCAGGGTCGCCGTCGCCGAGCCGGCGATCCCCAGGCGGGGAAAGGGCCCGAAACCGGTGATCAGCATCGGGTTCAGGACGACGTCCAGGCCGACGGTCACCAGCGAGAAATAGAAGGGCGTCCGACTGTCGCCCGTCCCGCGCTGGGCCATCATCACGTACGAGAAGAAGTACATGAACGGCATGGCCGAGAAGATGACCCGCAGATAGGCGATGGCGTCCCGCTTGGCCTCAGACGGTGTGCCCATCCAGGTCAGGATGTGCGGGGTCAAGGCCACGCCCAAGGCGCCGACCGTCAGCGAGACGATGATGAAGAAGGCGGTCGAGGTGCCGATCACCTTCTTGGCGGTCGCCATGTCCCGACTGCCCATCGCCTGACCGATCATGATGTTCGAGGCCATGGACAGGCCGAACACCGCCCCCAGCATCAGGAACATGATCTGATTGGCGTTGGAGGTGGCGGTCAGCGCCGCCTCGCCAAGCACATGGCTGACCCAGATCGCATTGGCCGAGCCGTTGAGCGATTGCAGGATGTTGGTGGCCAGCACCGGCAGGGCGAACAGGATCAGCGTCTTGCCGATCGGGCCCTGGGTCAGGTCGGGCATCTTGCGGCCCGGCGGACCGCCCGGCCCCCGCGCCGTTGTCGTCCCCCCTACCAAGACCGCCCCCTGACTCGCTCGCGACATACTGCTTCTACGAGCCGGGCGCCGTTGGGTTCAAGCACGACCGGACGGCATAGTGTCGCTTGAGGGTCGCAGGTTTCGGGTTATGGAAGCCAGATGACCCTGAAGATCCTGCAGTTCGGAACCACCGGCCAGCTCGCCGTCGAGCTTCTGCGCCAAGCTCCCGCCCACGATGTGGCGATCACGGCGCTGAGCCGCGCCGACGCCGATCTCTCGGACCCGTCGACCTGCGCGCAGCGCGTGATGGAGGCGCGGCCCGATCTCGTGATCATCGCGGCCGCCTACACCGCCGTCGATCTGGCGGAGAGTGAGCCGGACGTGGCCCGGGCGGTCAACGCCGGCTCGCCCGCGGCCATCGCCCAGGCGGCCGGCGCGGCGGCCGCGGCCGTGGTCAACATCTCGACGGACTATGTCTTCGACGGCGCCGGCGGGGCCCCCTACGCCGAGGACGCCCCGACCCAACCACTGAACACCTACGGGGCGACCAAGCTGGAGGGCGAGAAGGCGGTCCTGGCGGCGACCCCGCGGTCCCTGAATATCCGAACGTCCTGGGTCGTGTCGGCCCACGGCAAGAACTTCGTGAAGACCATGCTGCGGGTCGCCGCGGCGGGGAACCCACTGAAGGTCGTCGATGATCAGTCGGGCCGACCGACCTCCGCCGCCGACCTGGCCGGCTTTATCCTGAGCCAGGCGCCACGCCTGGTGGCGGCGAAGGCCGGCGACCCGGCGTTCGGAACGGTCCATTTCGCCAACACCGGCGAGGTCACCTGGCGCGACTTCGCGGTCGAGATCTTCCGTCAGGCGCTGGGCGACCAGGCGCCTGAGGTCGGCGGCCAGAAGACGGCCGACTACAAGACACCAGCGGCCCGCCCCCTCCGCGCCACGATGGACCTGGGCAAGCTGGAGCGCGTGTACGGCGTCACCCCCCGGTCCTGGCAGGCGGCGCTGGCCGACGTCGTGGCGGAGTTGAAGGCGGGATGAGCGAGACGATCCGGCGCGCCACGGCCGAGGATTTGCCGGCAATCGACGCGCTTATGCGCACCGTCAGCGCCTATCACGGCGACTACGCGCCGATGCTCTCGGGCTACGAGCTGACCGCCGCCCAGTTCACCAGCGACCTGTTTTTCGTCGCTGAGACCAACAACGAGCCGACAGGCTTCTACAGCTTGATCGTCGAGGGCGAGCCTGAGCTGGATCTGATGTTCGTGGCCGACGCCGCGCAAGGGACCGGCCTCGGCGCCCGCCTGTTCGCGCATATGGCCGAGCAGGCCCGCGCCATCGGCATCGACGCCGTGAAGATCGTGTCGAACCCGCCGGCCGAGGGGTTCTACCTCCGGCAGGGGGCGCAGCGCATCGGAACGAAGCGACCCAAGGGCCGGGTCACCTGGACCCAGCCGATCCTCTACCTTCGCCTAGACTGAAGCCAGCCGGCTGTTGGTCCGTCCGTAGGCCAGATAGGCCATCACGCCGATGGCGTTCCAGACGAAGAAGAAGATGATCGTATTCGCCGACAGGCTGGTGAACAGGTAGAGGCAGCCCAGCACCGCCGCGGGACCGATCAGCCACACCAGCGGCGTCTTGAAGGGCCGTTCAAGGTCCGGCGCGCGCCGGCGCAGGACCATGACCGCACAGGCGGTGGCGATGAACGCCGCCAGGGTGCCGGCGTTGGCCAGGGACGCAATCTCGGCCAGCGGCATGAAGCCGGAGATGGCCGCGGCGATGACACCGGTCAGGATGGTGACGAACGTCGGCACGCCGCGCCCGCTGACCTGGGCCAGCCGTCGCGGTAAAAGGCCGTCGCGGGCCATGGCGAAGAAGACCCGGCTCTGGCCGAACATGAAAACCATGATGACCGTCGGCATCGCCACGACGGCGGCGCCGGCGATGAGCGCCGCGGCGGTCGGGCGGCCCAGTTCCTTCAGCACGAAGGCCAGTGGCTCGGGGCTCTTGGAGAAGACGTCGTAGGGCACGGCGCCCAGGGCGACGGCGGCGACGCCCATGTAGATCAGGGTGCACAGCGCCATCGAGCCGATGATGCCGATGGTCAGGTCGCGCTTGGGGTTCTTGGCCTCCTCGGCCGCCGTCGAGATGGCGTCAAAGCCGTAGAAGGCGAAGAAGATGATCGCTGCAGCGCCCATCACGCCGACCTTCGCGCCATTCACCTCATGCGCGCCGAAGCCGAAGGGGGCGAAGGGTTGGAAATGGGCGGCGTCGAAGGACGGCAGGGTAAGGGCCACGAAGGCGGCCAGCGCCACCAGCTTCACGCAGACCAGGATGAAGTTCACCGTCGCGCTCTCGCGCGTGCCCAGCAGCAGCACCCCGGTGACGACGAGGGCGATGAAGATCGCGGGCACATCGACGACGCCCCCGGCCAATAGCGCGTCGGGGACGCCCAATTGCGCCGACCTGATAAGCCCCGACGCATAGCCGGACCATCCGACGGAGACGGCGCTGCAGACCAGCGTGTACTCGAGGATCAGGCTCCAGCCGATGATCCAGGCCAAGCCCTCCCCAAGGGTGACATAGGAGTAGGTGTAGGCGCTGCCCGCTTGCGGCGTCAGGCTGGCCATCTCGGCGTAGCAGAGCGCCGCGCAGGCGCAGACCGCGCCCGCCACCGCGAAGGACAGGATCACCGCCGGACCCGCCAGGCCCGCGGCCACGCCGGTCAGGGTGTAGATTCCCGTGCCGATGATCGCGCCAACCCCCAGCGCCATCAGGTGCGGCCAGCCCAGCGTCGGCTTCAGGTGGCGGCCGCCCTCGGTCGGCGCGCCAAACGCGATCGGCTTTCTGCGGGTGATGAAACTCATGCGCGCCCCTCTTCCGGCGAACATCTGCCC
>JAIXTR010000022.1 GCA_027483845.1 Caulobacteraceae bacterium
CGATGAGGTGGGCGACCTGACCCGCAGTCTGGAATCCATGACCCAGTCGCTCTCCGAGCGGATGGACGCCATCGAGAGCTTCGCCGCCGACGTGGCGCACGAGATCCGCAATCCGCTGACCTCGCTCCGCTCGGCCGTCGAGACCCTCGACATCGTCAGCGACCCCACGGCGCGGGAGCGTCTGCTCAACGTCCTCAAGAACGACGTCCAGCGGCTGGACCGGCTGGTGACGGACATCTCGAACGCGTCACGCCTGGACGCCGAACTTTCCCGCGACCAACCGCGGATCATCGACCTGGGCCGTCTGATCGGCGACATCGTGGCCCTCTATCAGGCGACCGCAAAGCCGGGGGACGTCCAGGTTGGCTTCATGCCCTACCAGGGAATGGAGGCCATCACCGTGCTGGGTCGCGAGGGTCCGTTGAGCCAGATCGTCCGCAACCTGATCGACAACGCGCGATCTTTCAGTCCGCCGGGCGACGAGGTGACCGTGGGGCTGTTGCGCGTGGCGGGGGAAGCCATCGTGACCGTGTCGGACAACGGACCAGGCATTCCGCCGGAAAACCTGGAGACGGTGTTCGAGCGCTTCTACACCTCGCGGCCGAAGGGCGCGGCGTTCGGCGGCAACTCGGGCCTTGGTCTGTCCATCGCCCGCCAGATCGCCCTGGCCCATGGCGGGGCCTTGCGCGCGGAGAACCGCACAGGCGCCGAGAACAGGATCCTCGGCGCGATGTTCACCCTGACGCTTCCCGACGTCGCGCCGTGATCCTGCACGCGGGCCTGGTCGCCCGACGGCTGGGAGGCGTCTGGCGCGGCGCCCTCATCGAGGGGCCGTCGGGGTCGGGCAAGAGCGACCTGGCGCTGCGGGCGCTGGATTGCGGCTTTCGGCTCGTCGCCGATGACCGGGTGCTCGTCTGGGCCTCAGAGGGCCGCCTGTACGGCCGCGCCCCGGACGTCCTGCGCGGCCTGATCGAGGTGCGCGGGCTGGATGTCCTGGCGGTGGAGGCCCTGCCATACTGCGAGATCGGGCTCGTGGCGCGGCTCGGCAGCCCGGACCGCATTCCTGACCTCGCAACCTCGACGATCCTTGAGATTTCAATTCCACTCCTAGCGGTAGAGCCGTTCGAAATCTCCGCCCCTGCGAAACTCGGCCGCGCGATGCAGGTCTTTGACGCGGCGCACAAGAAGCGTATCTAGCTCGGCTCGCGCCTCTCCTCAGGCGTCATCACGGGTGGGGATACCCTTGGATTGTCGGGCATGATCGGCCTCGTGATCGTCACGCATGGTCGCCTCGCGCAAGAGTTCGTGTACGCCATGGAACACGTGGTCGGCCCGCAGGCCGCCGTGGAAGCCATCTGCATTGGACCCGAAGACGATATGGAGCGGCGGCGTCAGGACATCCTGGTCGCCTGCGGTCGCGTGGAAACCGGGGCCGGGGTGATCCTGCTCACCGACATGTTCGGCGGCACGCCGTCGAACCTCGCCATCTCCGTGATGGAACAGACCAAAGCCGAGGTCATCGCGGGGCTCAACCTGCCCATGCTGATCAAGCTGGCCAGCCTGCGGAACCGCGTCAGCCTCGAAGATGCTGTTGCGGCGGCGCAGGAAGCCGGGCGAAAGTACATCTCCGTGGCCTCCTATGTCCTGGCCGGAGAGAAGTGAGCTGAGCGAAGCCCACCGCACCGTCGCGATCGTCAACAAGCGGGGCCTGCACGCCCGCGCGTCGGCGAAGTTCGTGAAACTGGCCGCCACCTTCGAAGCCGAAGTGAAGGTCTCCAAGGACGGCCAGACCGTCGACGCGCGCTCGATCATGGGCCTGATGATGCTGGCCGCCGCCCCGGGCTGCAGCATCGATATCGAGGCCGATGGCGAGCAGGCCCAGGAAGCCGTCAGCGCCCTCGCCGATCTGGTGGCCGCACGGTTCGAGGAAGACGAGTAGGGTTTAGGGAAGGAAGCGCGGGACGCGCGCCTCCAGAATGCGCACCAAATCCGGATCCATGAACTCGTAGTCGTCAGGAATCCCGAGGCAGATCACGCGCGCGGTCTTGAGCGACGTGCGGAACCGTCTGGACAGCTTGCTGCGATGGGTCTGTTCCATGACGAAGATGATGTCGGCCCACTCCACCAGTTCCGACGTCACGGGATTGCCGCAAGTCGGATCCAGTCCGGCCGAGAGCACGTCGATGTCCGCCCGTCGCGAGAACACCTGCTCGGCCGTGGGGCTGCGTAGCCGGTTCTGGCTGCACACGAAAAGGACGGTCTTCATCGCCCCTACGTCTTCAGCCGCCAGCCCGTCCGGAAGATCCAGGTCACGGCGGCCAGGCACAGCGCCAGGAAGCCCAGGGTCGCGGCGAGGCTGATGCCCACGCCCACGTCCGACACGCCGTAGAAGCTCCACCGGAAGCCGCTGACCAGATAGACCACGGGGTTGAACAGGGCGATCGTCTTCCAGACGCCCGGCAGCATGTCGATCGAGTAGAAGCTGCCCCCTAAGAACGTCAGCGGCGTGATCACCAGGGTCGGGATGATCGACAGCTTCTCCCAGCCGTCCGCCCAGATGCCGGTGAGGAAGCCGAACAGGCTGAAGGTCACCGAGGTCAGGACCAGGAAGGCCAGCATCACGAAGGGGTGGTTGATCTCGTAGGGCACGAAGATCCGCGCCGTGGCCAGGATCACAAGGCCCAGGACGAACGACTTGCTGGCCGCCGCGCCGACATACCCCAGCACCACCTCCGCGGCCGAAACGGGGGCGGAGAGGACCTCGTAGATCGTGCCCGCGAACTTCGGCATGTAGATGCCGAACGAGCCGTTGGAGATGCTCTCGGTCAGGATCGACAGCATCAACAGGCCCGGCACGATGAAGGCGCCGTAGCTCACGCCATTGATGTCGGGCATCCGGCTGCCGATCGCGGCGCCGAAGACGATGAAGTAGAGCGAGGTGGTGATCACCGGGGCGGCGATGCTCTGGACGATGGTCCGGACCCAGCGGTGCATCTCGAACAGATAGATGGCGCGGACGGCGTGCGGGTTCATGCGCGGGTCCTCACCAGGCTGACGAAGATGTCCTCGAGGCTGCTTTCCTCTGTCCGGAGGTCCTTGAAATCCAGTCCGCGGGCGGCGAGCTGCTTCATCAGCTCGGCGATGCCGGTGGTCTCGGCCTGGGCGTCGAAGGTGTAGACGAGCTCGGCCCCCTCGGCCGCCAGCTCCAGCTGATAGGCCTCAAGCCCTGGCGGGATGGCCGCCAGCGGCTCCTGCAGCTGTAGAGTCAGCTGCTTCTTCCCAAGCTTGCGCATGAGGACGTCCTTGTCCTCCACCAGGATCAGTTCGCCGTTGGAGATCACGCCGATCCGGTCGGCCATCTCCTCGGCCTCTTCGATGTAGTGGGTGGTCAGGATGATGGTCACGCCCTGCTCGCGCAGGCCCCGGACCATCTCCCACATGTCCCGGCGCAGCTCGACGTCGACGCCGGCGGTGGGTTCGTCGAGGAACAGGATCGTGGGCTCGTGGCTGAGCGCCTTGGCGATCATCACCCGGCGCTTCATCCCGCCGGACAGCGCCATGATCTTCTCGTTGCGCTTGTCCCAAAGGCTCAGGTCCTTGAGCACCTTCTCCAGGTGGGCGTCGTTCGGGGGCTTGCCGAACAGGCCACGGCTGAACTTCACCGTGTCCCACACCTTCTCGAAGGCGTCGGTGGAGATTTCCTGGGGCACCAGGCCGATCTTGGTGCGGGCCGGGCGGAAGTCGCGGACGATGTCGTGTCCGTCGGCGGTGACGCTGCCTGCCGTCATCCTGACCAGGCCGCAAACAATGCCGATCAGCGTGGTCTTGCCCGCGCCGTTGGGACCCAGCAGGGCGAAGATCTCGCCCCGCCGAATGTCCAGATCGACCCCCTTAAGGGCCTGGAACCCGCCGGCGTAGGTCTTCGCCAGGCCCTTGATGGAAATGATCGGCTGCACGCGGGCTCCTCGGCGGTCACCCCAGATAGGGTGCTTAGGACGGCTGAGCTAGGGCTGTCCCGACGCACCGCTCCCCATCGGCCGCATCTTCAGGTCGGCCAGCAGGGCGTCGTCGTTGTCCCGGCCCGGGTTGTTGGTGGTCAGCAGGCGGGCGCCGACGAAGATCGAGTTGGCGCCGGCCAGGAAGCACAGCGACTGCAGCTCGCGGCTCATATGCTCGCGGCCGGCGGCGATACGGACCATGGACTTCGGGCAGACGATGCGGGCCACCGCGATCATGCGGACGAACTCCAGTCCGTCCACCGGCTCCGACTTGCCCAGCGGCGTGCCCTCGATCGGCATCAGGTCGTTGATCGGCAGGCTCTCGGGGTGGCTGGGGAGGATCGCCAGCTGGTGCAGCAGGCCCGCGCGGTCGCGGCGGGTCTC
>JAIXTR010000249.1 GCA_027483845.1 Caulobacteraceae bacterium
CAACGTAGGGCCTCGCGACCCCAGTCTCAAGCGCGACGGTCGCGCGCAGATCACTATTCCCACTTGGGGCTGGACGCCGGCCGCCTTACATCGGGCGACTTGAGCACCGAAACCGCCCACACCGAACACAGCCTCGCCCGCCAGGCCAACGACCTGGCGCGCGATCTTACGCGCGCCGACCCCAAGGTCTACTGGCTGGACCTGTCGATCACCGCCGCCGTCACCTGGCTCAGCCTGCTGATCGCCACCACCGCCGCCTCGCCCGGCTGGGCCCTGACCGCCGCCCTGGTCTGCGTGCTCAGCCTCTATCGCGGCATCAGCTTCATCCACGAGCTGACCCATCTACGGCGCGACGACGTGCCGGGCTTCCATTTCGCCTGGAACCTCCTGATCGGCGTGCCCTTCCTGACACCCTCGCTGCTGTATGAAGGCGTGCACATCCTGCACCACGCCAAGGACCGCTACGGCACCGCCCGCGACCCCGAGTATCATCCCCTGGCGCGCCGGCCCCCGCATGAGCTGCTGGTGTTCCTGGGCATCGCCCTCCTGGCCCCCGTCGGCACGGTCCTCCGCTTCGCGGTGCTGGCCCCGCTCAGCTTCATCTTCCCGCCGCTCCGCCGGTTCGTGATCGCCAAGACCTCGGGAATGGTCATCAACCCCGGCTTCTCCCGCGAAGACTTCGACCGCGCTCGCAGCGTGCCGTGGCTGGCCCAGGAGATCGCGTCGTGGCTGTGGAGCTGGAGCGTCCTGGCCCTGGCCGTGGCTGGAATCCTGCCCTGGCGCGCCCTGGCGATCGCTGCGGCCATCTTCGCGGTCATGACCTTCCTGAACCAGCTGCGCACCGCCGTGGCCCACCGCTGGGACAACGACGGCGAGGTCATGGCGCCGCTCAGCCAGTTCCTGGATTCGGTGAATGTGCCGCCGCCGGCGATGCTGCCGTTCCTGTGGGCGCCGGTAGGCCTGCGCTATCACGCCCTGCACCACCTGATGCCGCGCCTGCCCTATCATAACCTGGGAACCGCCCACCGGCGGCTGGTCGACGCCCTGCCCGCCGACCACGACTATCGCCAGGCCGAGGAGCGTGAGCTGTTCCCCGCAATGGGACGGTTGATCGCGCGGATGCGACGCCCGCGCTAAGCGCCTCTAAGCGCCCTCGCCGGCCAGCTTCTCGATCTTCGCCGCCGCGCCCTCCAGGGCCGACACCGCGCGGCTCTCCACCCGCGCCCGCTCGGACTGTAGCCGGCTGACCTCGACCTGCAGCGCCGCCAGGCGGTTGCGCGCATCCAGCAGTTCGTCGGCCAGCAGCAGCCCGCCCATCAGGAACAGGCGCGTGTCGCCCAGTTGCCCCATATCCTGGCTGATCTGGCGCACCTGGTGGTCGAACAGCTTGGCCAACTCCTGCAGGTGGGCCTCCTGCCCGTCCTCGCAGCCCACCGCATAGGGGCGGCCGTTCACGTCGACATTGATCTGGGCCATGGGTCCTAAGCCTCCGGGGCTTGTCCGTTCAGGGCGGCGCGGATTTCCTGGATCGCGCGGCCGAGCGCCGCCGAGGCCTGGGCTCCCGCCTCCTCCAGCTCGCGTTCGCGGGCGCGGGCGGCGTCCAGCTCCTGCGCCAGATTGGAGCGATCCTGGTCGAAAAGGCCGCCGGCGTCGGCGCTGGCGTCCCTCAGACGCTGCGACAATCGCTGCTCAAGCACGTGCAACGCCGTCTCCAGCCGCTTGGCCGCCAGGTCCAGGGCGCTATCGCCGCCGCTCATGCGATCCTCCGAAGCCGTCTGCTCTCTATACGCATGTGCGTGAGTCTCGCGAAATGCCTGGGCGATTTCTTGACCCCCAATTTCTTGACCCTTGGCCCCCCGCGTGCGAGGCCGCCGCGCACTTCCTTAAGCCACAGAGACTCGTGACCGACATGTCCGCGCCCACCAAGCTCATGGCCGACGCCATCCGCGTCCTCTCGATGGACGCCGTCGAACAGGCCAACTCCGGGCACCCCGGCATGCCGATGGGCATGGCCGACGTCGCCACCGTGCTGTGGTCCAAGGTCATGAAGTACGATGCGACCGCCACCGACTGGGCCGACCGCGACCGGTTCGTGCTGTCGGCCGGCCACGGGTCGATGCTGCTCTACAGCCTGCTGCACCTGACCGGGGTGAAGGCTGTGCCGATGCAAAGCCTGCGCGACTTCCGCAAGCTGGGGTCCAATACCCCCGGCCACCCCGAGTACGGCCACACCCCCGGCGTCGAGACCACCACCGGCCCCCTGGGCCAAGGCCTGGCCACCGCCGTCGGCATGGCCATGGCCGAGCGCAAGATGGCCGCCCGCTTCGGCAAGGACCTGGTCGATCACCGCACCTGGGTCGTGGCCGGCGACGGCTGCCTGATGGAAGGGATCAGCCACGAGGCCATCAGCCTGGCCGGCCGCTTGAAGCTCGCCAAGCTGACCGTCCTTTGGGACGACAACGACATCACCATCGACGGCCACGTGGGTCTCTCCGACGGCACCGACCAGATCGCGCGCTTCAAGGCCGCCGGCTGGGCCACGAAGAAGATCGACGGCCACGACGAGAAGGACATCAAGAAGGCGCTGGCCTGGGCCCTGAAGCAGGACAAGCCCTCGCTGATCGCCTGCAAGACCGTCATCGGCAAGGGCTCGCCCACCTTCCAGGGCACCCACGACGTGCACGGCAAGGCCCTGGGCAAGGACGAGGTCGCCAAGACCCGCGAAGCCCTCGGCTGGCCGCATGAGGCGTTCACCGTCCCGGACGAGGCGCTGAAGCCCTGGCGCAAGGCCGGCAAGCGCGGCGGCAAGGACCGCAAGGCCTGGGAGGCCCGCCTCGCCGCCTCGCCGCTGAAGGCCGAGTTCGAGCGCGCGGTCTCCGGCGACCTGCCCGCCCACGCGTTCGAGGCCCTCGACGCCTTCATCGCCAAGGCCGCCGCCGACAAGCCGGCCTCCGCCACCCGCCAGCACTCGGGTTCGGTGCTGGAACAGATCTTCGGCTCGATTCCCGAACTGGTGGGCGGCTCGGCCGACCTCACCGGCTCGAACAATACCTTCGTCAAGAACACCCAGATCTTCGACGCCCCTGACTACGCCGGGCGCTACGTGAACTATGGCGTACGCGAGTTCGGCATGGCTGCGGCCATGAACGGTATGGCCCTGCACGGCGGGGTCATCCCCTACGGCGGCACCTTCCTTGTCTTCACCGACTACAGCCGCCCCGCCATCCGCCTGGCCGCCCTGATGGGTATCCGCGTGGTGCACGTCGGCACCCATGACTCCATCGGTCTTGGCGAGGACGGCCCTACCCACCAACCGGTCGAACACCTGGCGTCCCTGCGCGCCATGCCCAACGTCAACGTCTTCCGCCCGGCCGACGCGGTCGA
>JAIXTR010000462.1 GCA_027483845.1 Caulobacteraceae bacterium
CGCCCAGCTCGTTGGACGCCCCGATGAACACCGAGGAGACCGACGCCACCCGGCCGCGCATGTGGTCGGGGGTCACCAACTGCACCAGCGTCTGGCGCACGAACACGCTCAGCATGTCGGCCCCGCCCAGGACGGCCAGCGCCGCCACCGACAGCCACAGCGACTTTGAGATCCCGAAGACGATGGTCGCCAGGCCGAACACCGCCACGCCGCCGAACATGAACAGTCCGGCCTTCCGCCGGATGGGGTTGGCCGCCAGCCAGAGCGCCACCACCGTCGCCCCAATGGCCGGCCCCGCGCGCAGCAGGCCGAAGCCTTCCGGCCCGACGTGGAGCACATCGCGGGCGAAGACCGGGAGCAGGGCGGTCGCCCCGCCCAGCAGCACGGCGAACAGGTCCAGCGAGATCGCCCCGAAGACGATCTTCTGGCGCCAGACGTAGTCCAGCCCCTCTTTCACCAGCTGCCAGCGCGAGCCGGGCTTCGCCTCGGGTTTGGCGTTGGAGCGGATCGCGGCCACCAGCAAGGCCGACAGAACGTAGAGGGCGAAGGTCGTGAAATAGGCCGTCTGAGCCGAGTGAGCGACCAGGAAACCCGCCGCCGCCGGCCCGCAGATCGACGCCGTCTGCCAGGCTAGGGAGTTCCAGGCGATGGCGCGGGGCAACAGCTTGCGCGGCACCAGCATCGGTCCCAGCGCGGTGTTGGCCGGGGCGAAGAACGCCCGGCTGGCCCCGAACAGCGCCGCGATCACGAGCAGCAGGGCCGGGGAGGCGTAGCCCTGCACCGTGGCGATCGCCAGGATCAGCACGCTGGTGATCTCGCCCGTCAGGCACAGCAGCAGCACCTTCTTGCGGTCGTAGCGGTCGGCCGCCTCGCCCGCCGGCAGGGTCAGCAGGAAGACCGGCACGAAGGCCGCCAACCCGATCATCCCCACCAGGAACGCGCTCTCCTCGACCGAGCGGGTCGTGCGGGCCAGGGCGTACATCTGCCACCCCATCGCCACGCTCTGGATCTGGCTGGCGAAGCTGCCAAACCAGCGCGTCCCCCAGAACAGCACATAGTCGCGCTCCTTCAGCAGGGCGCGGGCGGAGGGGACGGGGTCGTCGGACGGGGCAAGGTCGGTCATGAGACGCCGCGAACCTGCACCGCGCCGCCACCGCTCGCAATGGCGTTGACGCCCCGGTCCGCAGGTCCTAATTGCCCGCCTCCGATCCACGGCCGGGAAGGCCCTTCCGATGCGACGACGTCCGCTGGCGAAAGCCGCCTGAACCCGCATCGGCCCCGGGCGTTGTCGCCCGACGCCGAACCGTCGTCATTCGGATCTAGAGATCGCCCCATGTCGCTTCAGCCCAGCCGGCCCCCGCCGGAGCTCACCCTCGTCAACGAAATCCCGGCCCACGGCGCCGAGATCGAGGCCCTGCTGGGTCGCGCCTTCGGCCCGGGCCGCTTCGCCAAGGTCTCAGAACGCGTCCGCGAGTTCGCCGCCTTCGCCCCGGACCTGTCCTTCTGCGCCGTCGAAGAGGGCAAGGTTGTCGGCGTCGTGCGCCTGTGGCGCGTCCGGGTCGGCGACCAGCCGGTGGTCTTCTTGGGGCCCCTGGCCGTCGAGGAGAGCGAGCGCCGTCACGGCCTGGGCGCCACCTTGGTCCAGCGCGCCTGCGACGCGGCCGTCGCCGCTGGCGAGCCCGCCGTCGTCCTGGTCGGCGATCTGCCCTATTTCCAGCGGGTCGGCTTCGCCGTCGCTCCGGACGTCGCCTTGCCCGGCCCCGTCGACGCCCGTCGCGTCCTCGCCCGCGCGCCCGCCGACACGGTCCTGGCCGGCATGGTTCAGGCGCGCTGACGGACCTGCGTCCGAGAAACCCGCCGCCCGTCCTTGAGCCGAACATCCCCCGAGCCTACGTTCGGCGGATGGCGCACACCCCTCAGACTCCCGGCCTCGATGGCATCGCCGCCGCCGCCAAACAGGCGCCGGGGCGCGGCCTGCCGCCCGTCCACCTGTGGAACCCCGCGCACTGCGGCGAGATCGACATCGTCATCAAGCGTGACGGCCGCTGGCTGCACGAGGGCGCGCAGATCAACCGCGAGGCTCTGGTCCGACTGTTCTCCACCGTCCTGCGCAAGGATCCCGACGGCTACCATCTGGTCACGCCGGTGGAGAAGATGCGGATCACCGTCGAGGACGCCCCCTTCATCGCCGTCCGCGTTGACCGCGAGGGCGACACCCTGCGCTTCCAGACCAATGTCGGCGATGAGGTGGTGGCCGGACCGGACAACTCCATCCGCGTGGACATCGCCGCCGACGGCGAACCCCGGCCCTACGTCCATGTGCGTCGCGGCCTGGAGGCCCTGATCTCGCGCCCCGTCTTCTACGAACTGGTTGAGATGGCCGAGCCGCGCGCCACACCCGAGGGCGAGGTGCTGGGCGTTGGCTCGAACGGCGCCTGGTTCCCGCTCGGTCCCCCCGAGGCCCCGTGACCGACGCTGCCGCTCCGCATCTGCACGACTGGATCGCCGAACATCTCGACCCCCTCCACGATGACGCCGTGGCGGGCGGCCAGCGCAAGTCCGACTACGACCTGACGCCGGGGGGCTGGAGCGATGCGCCGGTGGAGTCCCTCACCCCCGCCGCCGTCCTGATCGGCCTGGTGGAGCGCGAGAGCGGTCCCACCGTCCTGCTCACCCGCCGCTCGGACAATTTGCGCAACCATCGGGGCCAGGTCGCCCTGCCGGGCGGACGTGTCGATCCCGGCGAGCGTCCGTGGCAGACCGCGCTGCGCGAAGCCCACGAAGAGGTCGGGCTGGAGCCGCACTTCGTCCGTCTGGCCGGCCTTTCGACCCCCTACCAGACCGGCACGGGCTATCTGATCACCCCGGTGGTGGGCTTCGTCCGCACCGGCTTCGAACTGCGCGCCAATCCCGACGAGGTCGCCGACATCTTCGAGACCCCGTTCAGCTTCCTCATGGACCTCGCCAACTACGAGGAGCATGAGCGCGAGATGCCGACGGGCGAAAAGCGCCGCTTCTACGCGGCCACCCACGAGGAACGCTACATCTGGGGCGCCACGGCCGGTATCCTGCGGGCGCTCTACGAACGGCTTTACGGCGCAGCCCTTGCTTAGGCAGATCCTCCTGCGGGGCGCCCTGGTGGTGGTCCCCTTCCTGATCTGGTTCGGCTGGGCGGCCTGGGCGCGGCGCACGGGCCGGCCCATGGGCTCGACCCCCTGGCCGTGGCTGGTCGCGGCGGGCGCCGCGCTGCTCGGCCTGTCCTTGATGCTCGGCGTCCTTCTGCATAGTGACAACCGCGACCAGCGCTACGTGCCCGGTGAAGCGGGGGCGGACGGCCGGGTCACCGAGGGCCATTTCGAAACGCGATGACCGACAGCCTGGGCCAACCCCACTGGATGACCGCGCCGCGGACCGCGGCCGTCTTCGACGCGCTGGAGGCCGAGGGCGGCCCCGACTGCGCCCGCTTCGTCGGCGGCTGCGTGCGCAACGCCCTGGTCGGCCGCGCCATCGACGATCTCGACATCGCCACCACCCTGACGCCGGACCGCGTGACCAAGGCGATGGCCGCCGCCGGCCTGCGCGCCGTGCCCACCGGCATCGAGCACGGCACGGTCACCGCCGTCTCCGACCACCTCCCGCATGAGATCACCACCCTGCGCCGCGACGTCTCCACCGACGGCCGCCGCGCCACCGTGGCCTTTACCGACGACTGGACCCTGGACGCCCAGCGCCGCGACTTCACGCTGAACGCCCTCTACGCGCGGCGTGACGGGACGATCTTCGACCCCACCGGCCGTGGCGTCGCTGACGCCCGGGCCGGGCGCATCGTCTTTGTCGGCGACCCCGAACAGCGGCTGCGCGAGGACCACCTGCGCAACCTGCGCTTCTTCCGCTTCTACGCCGGCTTCGGGAAGGGCGCCCCGGACCCCGCCGCCGTCGCGGCCTGCGCCGCCCTGAAGGAGGGCGTCGAGGGCCTCTCGGCCGAGCGGGTGTCGAAGGAGCTGCTCAAGCTGCTGGCCGCCGACGATCCCCGGCCCGCCGTGCGCCTGATGGCCGAGACCGGGGTCCTCGAGATCGTGCTGAAGGCGCCGGCCAACCTGGCCCGCTTCGACGCCCTGTGCGAGATCGAGGGGGATCAGCTCTTCGAGACCCAGCCGGTCCTGCGCCTGGCCGCCCTGCTGCCCGACGACCAGCTCGCCGCCGGCCGCCTCGCCGAGCGCCTCCGCCTCTCCAACCCCGACCGCGACCGCATCGTCGCCGCCATTGCGCCGACCCCGGTGTTGAAGAGCTGGATGAGCCCGCGGGAAATCCGCCGGGAGGTCTACCGCAGCGGCCAGGCCGTGTTCCGCGACCGCGCCAAGCTCGCCTGGGCCGCGTCGCCCCGCTCGGCGACCACCATGCAGTGGCGCGGCCTCATCGCCCTGGTGGAGGGCTGGAACCCGCCCACCCTGCCGCTGACGGGCCAGGAGATCATGAGCGCCGGCGTGCCGAAGGGCC
>JAIXTR010000140.1 GCA_027483845.1 Caulobacteraceae bacterium
AGGCCTTCCAATGACCACGGCTCCCCCCATTGGCGGCCAGGCCGCCGCGCCGTTCGAAGCCCTGGCCCGCGCCTTCGCCGAAAGCTTCACCGACCGGGGCGAGGTCGGCGCCTCGGTGAGCCTCGTGATCGATGGCCAGCCCGTCGTCGATCTCTGGGGCGGCGCGCTTGACGCTGCTGGCCACAGGCCTTGGCGGGCGGACTCCGTCGTGAACGTCTGGTCGACCACCAAGGCCGTCAACGCCCTCTGCTTCGCGCTTCTCGTCGAGCGGGGCCTCTGCGCCTACGACGATCCCGTCGTGCGCTGGTGGCCCGAGTTCGGCGCGCACGGGAAGGACGGGGTCACCGTCGCCATGCTGCTGTCGCACCAGGCCGGCCTCTGCAGCTTCCGCGACCCGGCCCGGATCGAGGACTTTTACGACCTGCACGCCGCGGCGATGCGGCTGGCCGCGACGGAGCCCCTGTGGCCGCCGGGTTCGCGGTCCGGGTATCACGCCATATCGATCGGCGTCCTGGCGGGGGAACTCTTCCAGCGGATCGAGGGCCGCAGCCTCGGACAGTTCATCGCCGAGACTCTGGCTGGCCCCATGGACCTGCATCTCACTCTGGGGCTGCCGCCCAGCGAGGAGGCGCGGCGTGCCGAGATGATCGCGCCGCCTGAGCTGGCCACCTCAAACCGCGTCACCGAAATGAACCCGTCTCAGGTCGCCGCCTTCACCAACCCGGTGGTGGAGCCCCTGCTGCCCAATACGGCGGCCTGGCGCGCGTGCGAGTTGTCCTCCGCGAACGGCTTCGCCAATGCCGGGTCGCTGGCGCGGCTGTTCGGCGCCGTCACCGACGGTCGACTGCTCTCATCCGAAACCTTGAGGGCCGCCACTTACGAACGGATCGCGGGGATCGACGAAGTGTTGGCGGCGCCCGTGCGATGGGGCGCCGGGTTCCTGCTCAACACCGACGGGCTCTACGGCCCCTCATCGGAGGCGTTCGGCCACTCGGGCTGGGGCGGATCCTTCGTACTGGTGGATCCCGCGCGCCGCATGTCGCTCGCCTACGCCATGAACCGCATGGGAACCGACCTCGTCGGCGATCCGCGCGCGACCGCCCTCATCGCCGCCGCCTACGAGGCGCTCGGCGCCTGACGCCGCTGGACTCCGCCGCAAGCAGAGGCGGAGTCCGTTGCCTGCGTGCGGTGATGCGCCGATCCGCCATAGTGGCTTTCGTCATGAAGTCGCCCTACAACGCAGTCTGTAATTCGGCCGATAGAATGGGCCGTCGTGCGAAACACGCCGGGCGCGTGAGGCGTAGCTCCGCATCGAACGCGTTGGGACAATGGAACGTTACGCATCCCTCGGACACAGCCGTTGAGCTTCTGGCGCAAGATCGCCGGCCTGGCGGCGCGCAAGGTCGATGAAGCCGACTGCGATGTCTGTCCGCCGGGACTGCCCGGCGAAGATCCCGCCTTTTCGACCGCGGTGACCGCGCTGGGCGCCAAGTTGGCCAAAGCCGACGGCGAGGCCCAGGCGGCCGAGTACGACACCTTCCACACCGTCTTCCACGCCGATCCAGGCAGCGAGGGCAACATTCGCCGGCTCTATCAGCTGGCCCGTCAGACGACGCGCGGGTTCGAGGGCTACGCCCGCCGGCTGAAGAAGCGCTACGGCGCATGCCCGCAGCTTCTCGAAGATGTCCTGGACGGCCTGTTCCATATCGCCAGCTCCGATGGCGTGGTGACCGCCGACGAGCTTGCCTACCTGGCGCGGGTCTCGGATCTGTTCGGCCTGTCGCCGCTGACGTTACGGCGGCTCAAGGCGACCCACCTGGGGGCCGCGAACGACGATCCCTACGTGATCCTGGATGTCGCCCCGGACGCCCCGGACGACGCCGTTCGGGCGGCGTGGCGAGCGCAACTGTCTGAGGCCCATCCCGACCGTGCCCGCGCCCGGGGGCTGCCCGCCGAGTTTGTGGAGGTGGCTGAAGCCAAGGCCGCCGCGATCAACGCGGCCTACGATCAGATCGTGCGTGAGCGCAAATCGCCGGCGCTGGAAGGTGCGGCATGACGGCCCGCCGCCATTTTCTCGTCCCGTCCGAGGTTGACGTCTGGACCAAGTGTGCTGACATGAACGCTTCACGGAGCGCTGAACGCGCCCGCTGAGGAGACGTCATGGTCAAGGACTTCGCCGCCAACGGGGGCTCCGCCCTTCGGAGCCTGGCCGCCGTCGGGGCCACCCTCGCCACCGCCGGCGCCGTGGTGATAGGCGCGGTTCTCGCCGTTTTCGCCGCCGCCACCGTCGCCGTCATCGCCATCATGGCCTCGGCGCTGCTGGGGTTCACCGCCCTGGCGATGCGCGCGCGGCGTCGGGTCCACGCCCGCCGACGCGACGACGGCGTCATCGAGGCCCGTTACCTGGGCGGCCATCACTGGGTCGCGACCGGCTGGAACGAGCGCCGCTAGGGCGAAGAGCCTAAGCCGTCGTGGTCAGACGCGGCGCATTGTCATTGAGGGCGCGGACGCTTGCCATAGCCTGACCCGACGCGCGCCCCGAGCGGATGATGTTGCGCAGCGGGCTAGGCGCCTCTACCGTCTTTCAAACATTTGTTGGGAGAGACGGAATGACCATTGGTGTGATCGCGAAACTGCCGATCCAAGAAGGCAAGACCGCGGAATTCGAGGCGTTCTTCACGGAGCTCGCCGCCCAGGTCCGCGCCAATGAGCCGGGCAACATCGCCTACCAGCTGGTGAAGAGCCGGACCGAGCCCAACGTCTACAAGGTGCTCGAGCTCTACAAGGATCAGGACGCCCTGACCCATCATGGCGGCACCGACTACTTCAAGGCCGCCGGCCCGAAGTTCGCTGGCGTGCTCGCCGGTCGCCCGGAGATCGAATACCTCGACGGCGTGGCGTAGACGGTCATGGACCTGGATTTCTCCCCCGAGGATCTGGCGTTCGGCGCCGAAGTCCGTGCCTTCATCGCCGAGGCGTTCGACGACGAGATGCGGGCCAAGCTCTCGCAGTCGAAGAACAACCACCTCGACAAGGAGAGCCAGGTCCGCTGGCTGAAGCGCCTGTCGGCGAAGGGGTGGCTCGCCCCCGATTGGCCGGTCGAGTACGGCGGCACGGGCTGGAGCCTGGGCAAGAAGTACGTCTACGACATGGAGATGGCGCTCGCCGGGGCGCCGCCGACCTCCAACATGGGCGTTCGCATGTGCGCGCCGGTGGTGATGGCCTTCGGCACGCCGGAGCAGAAGGCGCAGCACCTGCCCAAGATCCTCTCCAGCGACGTCTGGTGGTGTCAGGGCTATTCGGAACCCGGATCGGGGTCCGACCTGGCGTCCCTGGCCCTGAAGGCCGAGCGGGACGGCGACCACTACGTCCTGAACGGCTCGAAGACCTGGACCACCCTGGCCCAGTGGGCCGACTGGATGTTCTGCCTTGTGCGCACCTCGAACGAGGACATCCGCCAGAAGGGCATCTCGTTCCTGCTGATCGACATGAAGACGCCGGGGATTTCGATCCGCCCGATCGTCACCCTCGACGGCCCGCCCGAGGGCGAGCAGGAGATCAACGAGACCTTCTTCGACAATGTCCGGGTGCCGGTTTCGAACCGGATCGGGAAGGAGGGGGAGGGTTGGACCTACGCCAAGTACCTCCTGCAGTTCGAGCGGGGCAACGCCTATGCCCCCGGGCTCCAGGCCCAGCTCAAGAAGGTTCGCAACATCGCCACGATCGAGCGGTCGGACCGAGGCGGCTCGATGATGAGCGATCCGGACTTCCGCAAGAAGCTCAGCGAAGTGGAGATCAAGGTCGAGGCCCTGAACGCCACCGAGCTCCGGATCTTCGCCGGCCGGGCCAATGGCGACGCCATGGGGGCCGTGTCGTCGATGTTGAAGCTGGAGGGCAGCCAGATGCAGCAGGCGATCACCGAGCTCGCGCTCGAGGCCGCGGGCGTCTACGCCCAGCCGTTCGTGCAGGACACGTGGAGCCATCTCAAGGGTGACGGGGCCAACTATTTCCGGGCGGGGCAGGACTATTCGGCCACCGTGGCCCCGACCTACTTCAACTACCGGAAAACCTCGATCTACGCCGGGTCCAACGAGATCCAGCACAACATCATGGCCAAGATGGTGTTGGGGCTCTAGCCGGCCAAAGCGGGCGTTCGCAGCGCCGTCCAACGGGGTGGCGGCACCGTTCAACGCGGCGATCTGACAAAAATGCGACGGATCCCCAAAACACTGTTGACCGCCTGCTTAGTCCCGCCTACAAGCCCGCCTCCGCCGGCAAGGACCTCACGGTTCGCCACCGGCGGGAAGCACTCGGTGGGTTCGGTCCAAACGAACCTCGCGGGGGTTTCAGTCGGTAAGGCTGGTCTGCAAAGACCGCCTCGTCGGCGACGGGAGTTTCGGCTCTCGAAGACGCCTCGGGCTCAACTGGCTCCGGCCGGCCAAGCGTCCCTCAATATTTAGCTCGTTACGAGCGGGTCTGGGTGTTACCTGGATCAGGTCTTTGACATTGTGGAATAGGAAAGAGAAACGCAGGCGGCGGTGTTCTAGCGTCAAGCATAACTGGCTTGGCAAAGACGCTGACTGGATTGCGGTCTTTTTTGAAGACACCATGA
>JAIXTR010000241.1 GCA_027483845.1 Caulobacteraceae bacterium
AAGACCGGTATTCACCGAACATTCCCCTTTGAGGGGTTTCCCGTTTGCGCCGACGCCGCAGTGCGGCAGAGCCTGTTAACCAATGCCGTGCGTCCGGTTTCGCCGAGAGCATCGCATTCGATACAGGGATGTCAGATGAAGCACCGTCTATTCGCCGCCGCCGTCTCGAGCGCGTTGCTCGCCAGTGCAGCGCCCGCCGGCGCGACGGTGTTCTTCTATTTCGATCCGGGGCTCGCGACGCCCGACGCCGGCTACACGGTGATCAACGACTTCGAAGTCGATGCTGGCGTCACCGGCGTCTACCAAATCAAGTCGCCGCCATCCGACAGCAACGGCGCGCCGCCCGCCAACTCGTCGCCCACGGGCACCAAGTACCTCTCGGTGCTCGGCGGCGGCTCGGCCACGATCCTGTTCAGCCCGACCTCGGGCTTCCAATTCGACTGGGGTTCGATCGACACCTACAACACCCTGACCATCTTCACGAACTTCGGCTATGGCGTCGTGATTCCCGGCGCGCTCGGGAACTTCGCAAACCCGGCGAACGGGAACCAACTGTCGGCCGGCACGAATGGTCGCTTCACCGTGGTGAGCGACGACCCGTCGGAATACTTCACGGGCATCAAGCTGGAATCCAGCAGCAACTCGTTCGAGATCGACAACCTCGCGGTCGCCGGTGTGGTGCCGGAACCCGCGACCTGGGGCCTGATGATCCTGGGCTTCGGCGCGGCAGGCGCCCTCATCCGTCGCCGTCGCGCGATGGCGCCGGCCGTCGCTTAACAAGCTCGGCGATCCCGCATGCCGTCAGCCCTCGGGCTGGCGGCCTTCGCACCTTGGCGAGGGGCCCGTCCGCCCTCGCCGCGGCGTCAGAGCATGCGGCCCAGCACGTCCGTTTCGCCGCCGCGGTCGAGCAGGCGGTGCTTCAGGGCGCCCAGGACGTGCAGGAGCGCCAGGCCCAGGAGGGTGTAGGCCAGCACCTTGTGCAGCCAACCGAAGGCTGCTGAGGCGGCCTCGTTCTTGGGCAACAGTTCGGGCAGCATCACGAACAGGAACGGCACGCCGTCGCTGTCGGGGTAGGTGCTGGAGAGCGCATAGCCCATCAGCGGCACGATCACGGCCAGCACGAGCAGGGCGCGGTGGGTGACGTGCGACAGGGTCGCCTCCCCGCGCGCGAGGCTGCGGGGCTCGGTCGGGCGGACCGACCGGCTGCGCACGATCAGGGCTACGATGGCGACGATGAACGCGGCCACGCCGAACTGCTTGTGCACGGGATAGAGCGCGAACTTGTTCGCGTCGGTGTCCGGCAGGCTGGTCATGTACCAGCCGAGGGCGACGAGCCCGACGAGCAGGGCGGCGCGTGTCCAATGCAGCGCGCGCATTGGTACGGGGTAGCGGGTCGTCACGAACGGCGTCCTTATCCATCGGCGTCCCTCCATGGTGACGCTTGGCGGGTGCGCTGACACGAGAAGCCGCGGTCGGTCAATGGTGGGTCGGCGCCGCCGCCGTGCCGGTGGATCAGGCCACCTGGGCCTTACGCCGACGTAGCGCTGCGCCCGCGATGCCGAAGCCGCCGATCATCAGCGCCCAGGTTGCTGGCTCCGGCACAGCCGTATCGACATAGGTGCGAAAGGCCATGTCAAGATCCGTCGCGAGCAAGCTCGAAGGCGAGCTCCAGAAGTCCGAGACGTATCGCGTTCCGCCCGCATAGGGCGTCGTGGCGCTCAAGATCGAGCCCCCGGCTGCGCCTCTCGCCGAGACTGCGAGGACATCGCCGACGTTCACCCGAATGTTGAAACTGGAAACATCAAAGACCGTCAACTGTGACAGGCTGATGTTGTAGGACTCCGGCCGTCCCGCCATCGGGATGGTCTGGGTCGCGAGGGGTGTCGGAAATCCAAGACTGAAGTTCACCGGCGAGGTGAACAGCTCAAGGATGATGTCCCCGTCGTACGACAGCGCGGGATTGTCGAAGATGGCCATCTCGATGCGGGTCAGCCGGCCAGCCTTGCCCACTGTGAAGGTTTGCTCAAACGCACGCGTACCGTCTCGCAGGAAGACTCCGTACGATTGCCATGTGTATGGGCCTGTCTCCGGCACGGAGGCCTGGTCCAGTTCGACAGCCGCAGCCGCGGGCGTCGCCGCCAGAGCGAGGGACGCGGACAGCGCCGCAAGAACAAGACCGCCACATCGCTTCATCATAAGGACTCCACCGCCACCGAACGGGCGCATGGATCCGACCTAGACGCCTGGCCCGCCGGCGCAACTGTACATAAATGACAAGTGGCGTGCCGCGGCCGGGCCCGCGGGTTGGCCCGGCCACCTGTTCAGCCGACCGAGTTCATCTCAAACGAGGCGCTCGGCCTCGATCACGATGGGACCGACCGTCCAGCGGGTGGAGAGGGCGAAGTCGAGCTTCAGCATCGACCAGATCGCGCTGAGGTCCTGGAGGGTCTGAGGCTCGGCGGTCAGGCGGATGGGGGCGGCCTGGGCGTCGAGGGTGGCGGCCTGGAGGTCCGGGCGGGCGGCCTTGGCGGCGGCGATCCGGGACGGGTGCAGCACCGGATGGGCGGATAGGGCCAGCAACGCGGCGGCCAGCAGGCGCTCGGGCTCGCCCGCCTGGGCGTCGCCGTGGGCGGTGACCAGGTAGTGCAGGTTGAACGCCAGCGCCGCGGACGGGGCGTTGCGGAGGGCCGGGTCGGGCGTGACGTTGAAGAGGATGAGGTTGAGGCCCAGCCAGCCGGCGGGCGGGTTGGCGGGCCGGCTGGCGACCGCGGCGCCGGGGAGGTCGGCCTGGGCGAGGCTGTCCTGCAGCAGTTGGACGAGGGTCGCGGTGGCGGTCGCGAGGGCGAGGGCGTGGGTCATCTGGGGTTCCTGCTCGCCCTAGCCGGCGTCGGCGGTGTGCTGGGCGATGCGGACGATCAGGAACTCGGCCGGGCGGACCGGGGCGACCCCGATCAGGCAGACCAGGCGGCCGGCGTCGAGATCGGCCTGGGTCATGCTCGAGGCGTCGCAGCGGACGAAAAACGCCTGGTCGGGCGTGGCGCCCATCAGGCCGCCGTTGCGCCAGAGGGTTTGGAGGAAGTCGGTGGCGGCCTGCGCGACCTGGGCCCAGAGCCTGGGCGCATTGGGCTCGAACACAGCCCAGTGCAGGCCCCGGTCCAGGGACGCCTCCACGTAGGTCAGCAGCCGGCGGACGTTCACATAGGTCCACTCGGGCTCGGCGCTGATCGTCCGCGCGCCCCAGATGCGGAGCCCCCGGCCGGTCAGGGCGCGGAGGCAGTTGACGCCCTTGGGGTTCAACCCCTCCTGCATCGCCGCGGTGATGTCACGCTCCAGGCCGACCGCGCCGGTCACGACCGCGTTGGCGGGCGCCTTCCAGACGCCGCGCTCGATATCGGTGCGGGCGAAGATCGCGCAGGC
>JAIXTR010000275.1 GCA_027483845.1 Caulobacteraceae bacterium
GGCGGGGCGGGCTGGGACGGCGGCTATCGCGTGCCGTTCATCATCGCCGGGCCGGGGGTGCCCGCCGGCAAGGTGAACCAGGAGATCGCCATGAACATCGACATCCTGCCGACGATCCTGGCGATGACCGGACGCCCGCCGGCGGCCGCCGAACTGGATGGCCGCGACCTCACCGCCGTGCTGACGCGCGGGGCGCGAAGCCCGCACGACGAGCTGGTGCTGTTCAACAACGAGCAGGTCGCCGCGATCCGCACCGATCGCTGGAAGTATGTCGCTCGCAGCTACTACCGCACCATCGAGCTGCCCCTGGCAGCGGTGAACGGCGTGGGCCTGTTCGACGTCCGCGCCGATCCGTCAGAGGCCTACAATCTGGCCAGCCTGCACCCGGACGTCATGGCCGACATGGCTGCGCGGTTTGCCCGGGCGAAGGCGACGTTCGAACCGATGGGCAAGCGAAACCGTCCCGCGACGTGATTCGACGGCGGTTCTCGCCTATATGCGGCGGCCATGAGCCGTCCGTTTCTCAAAATGAACGGGCTCGGCAACGACTTTGTCGTGGTCGAGACCCGCACCGCCCCTTTTTCGCCGACCGTCGATGAGGTGCGTGCCATCGCCGATCGCAAGACCGGCGTCGGCTGCGATCAGCTGATTGTCATCGAGAAGGCCGAGGACGCCGACGCCAAAGTCCGGTTCTGGAACGCCGACGGCGAAGAGGTCTCGGCCTGCGGCAACGGCACCCGCTGCGTGGGCTGGCTGTTGATGCAGTCGTCCGGCAAGGACGAGGCGGTCATCGAGACCAAGGCCGGGCGGCTGATCGCCACCCGCGCCGGCGACCGGCTGGTCAGCGTCGACATGGGTGAGCCCGGCCTGGGCTGGCAGGAGATTCCCCTGGCCGCCGAACACGACACCGCCGCCCTGGACGTGGCGCTCTACGACCACGCCTCGCTGATAGCGCCGCCCGGCTGCGTCTCAATGGGCAATCCGCACGTGGTGTTCTTCGTGCCCGACGTGGAGGCGGTGCCCATCGCCAAGATCGGGCCCGCCATCGAGAAGCACCCGCTGTTCCCGGACGCTGTGAACGTCGGCTTCGCCCAGATCGTCGAGCGCGACTACATCCGCCTGCGCGTGTGGGAGCGGGGCGCCGGCCTGACCAAGGCCTGCGGCACGGGCGCCTGTGCGGCCCTGGTGGCGGCGTCGCGCCGTGACCTAGTCGGCCGTCACGCCACCCTGGAGCTGGACGGCGGCGAGCTGCACATCGCGTGGCGCGAGGACGGCCACGTGATCATGACCGGTCCGGCCGCCGTCGACTTCATGGGCGAGCTGCCTTGAGCGAGACGACCTATCCGCCCCGGCCCCGCCGCTGGTGGATCGCCCTGATCCTCAACGCCCTGTTCCCGCCCGTCGGCTACGCCTACGCCGGCGCCTGGCGCATGGTGGCGGCGACGGTGGTGGCGACCCTGGCCGGCGCGGTGGCGGTGAACGAATGGACCCTGGCGTCGCCGCCCGGAGCCTACGCCTACGGGACCAATGGATTGATGGCCGGCGCGGCCTTGCTCGCCGCCGCCTTCGGCCTGCACGCCGCCTGGCTGGCCTGGCGCGCGCCGCCGCGGGGCGGGCGGCCCAGTAAGCTGGCGCTGCTCTACATCGCGCCCTGGGCGCTGCTGTTCGTCGCCAATCTGCTCTACAGCGCCTACGGCCCGCACCCGGTCTACACCATGACCGCCGGGGCGATGGAGCCGACCCTGCGGGCCGAGGACATCGTCATGGTCGACGGCGCCCGGGCCCGGTGCGGCCATCCCGGCGTGAAGCCTGGCGACGTGGTGGTCTTCCGTAAGGCGGACTCCGCTGCGCCCTTCGTCCACCGGGTCGTGGCCGGCCCCGGGCAACGCGTCGCCATGGCCGACGGCCTGCTGGTGATCGATGGCAAGCCCGTGGCGCGCCGCGCCCTGGGGTCCGTCGCCCTATCCGACAGCCCGGTCCGCGCCACCGAGGTCGAGGAGACCCTCTCCAACGGCGTGCGCTATCGCATCCTGGACATCGGGACGGACGGTCCGCTGGACAATGTGCCCGAGAAGACGGTCCCGGCGGGTTCGTGGTATCTGATGGGCGACAACCGGGACAACGCCGAGGACTCCCGCGCGATCGGCCCCATCCCGGGCGCGGATGTCTGCGCCGTCGCGCTGAAGATCGTCTATGCGAAGGATCAGAGCCGTGTCGGCCGACGCCCCTGACGTCCAGACGACTCCGGCGCCCACGGACGGCGTGGACATCGTCACGTTCGGCTGCCGGCTGAACGCCTACGAGAGCGAGGTCATCCGCAAGCGGGCGGCCGAGGACGGACTGTCCGACGCCATCGTCTTCAACACCTGCGCCGTGACCAACGAGGCGGTCCGCCAGGCGCGCCAGGCGATCCGCAAGGCCCGCCGCGAACGGCCGGGCGCACGCGTGATCGTCACCGGCTGCGCAGCCCAGATCGACCCCGCCGCCTTCGCCGCCATGCCCGAAGTCGATCTGGTCCTGGGCAATGCGGAAAAGAGCCAGGCCGGCGCCTACGCCGAGCAGGCCGAGCCGATGCGCGTCCGCGTGAACGACATCATGAGCGTGCGCGAGACGGCGGGACACCTCATCGACGGACTGAAGGATCGGGCGCGGGCCTATGTCGAGGTCCAGAACGGCTGCGACCACCGCTGCACCTTCTGCATCATCCCCTTCGGCCGCGGGAATTCCCGCTCGGCCGCCGCCGGCGAGGTGGTGGCCCAGGTCCAGCGGCTGGCGGCCGAGGGCTACCGCGAGGTGGTGCTGACGGGCGTCGACGTGACCAGCTGGGGCGCCGACCTGCCCGGCCAACCGACCCTGGGCCAGCTTGTGGCGCGGATCCTGAAGCTCGCGCCCGAGCTGCCGCGCCTCAGGCTCTCGTCCATCGACGCCGCCGAGATCGACCCCGACCTGATGCGCTGCCTGCGCGACGAGCCGCGGCTGATGCCCTACCTGCACCTGTCGCTGCAAGCCGGTGACGACATGATCCTCAAGCGGATGAAGCGCCGCCACAGCCGCGCCGACGCGCTGAAGCTGGTGGCCGACGTGCGCGCCGTGCGCCCCGACACCGCCTTCGGCGCGGACCTGATCGCCGGTTTCCCCACCGAGACCGACGAGATGTTCGAGAACACGCTCAAGCTGGTCGAAGCGGCCGGCCTGGCGTTCCTGCACGTCTTCCCGTTCAGCCCCCGCCCAGGCACGCCGGCGGCGCGCATGCCAGCGGTGAAGCGCGATGTGGTGAAGGCGCGCGCCGCCCGCCTGCGCGCGGCCGGCGAGGCAGGCCTGGCGCGGCACCTGGACCGCCAGGTGGGCCGGACGCTCTCGGGCCTGGTGGAGCGCGCCGGCGTCGCGCGCGCCGAAGACTTCACCGAGATCGCCTTCGCCGGCGAGGCGACGGTGGGCCACGTCGCGGCGATGTGCGTGACAGGCCACGACGGGAAGCGGCTGATCGCGGAGACGGTGGCGGCGGGGGTTTAGCGCCCGCCCCCGCCCGGGCTTTCAGGTCGGCGGGGCGCGGCCGGGGAAGCCTGGCATCTGCCAGCCGAACAGGATCGCGCCGGCCCGCACCGTGAAGGCGGCCAGGAAGCCCATGATCCCGCTGACGAACAGCGACAGGTCCAGGGCGTTCAGACCCACGAACACGCCTGCGCCGATCAGGGCCGGCGTCACATAGAGCTCCCGCCGCAGCAGGATCGACGGTTCGTGGGCCAGGACGTCGCGGGTGACGCCGCCGAAGGTCGAGGTCAGGACGCCCATGATGATCGCCGACACCGGCGGCACGCCGAGCGCCGTGGCCTTGAGCGCGCCCACGACCGCGTAGGCGGCCATGCCCAGCGCATCCAGCCAGAGCAACAGCCGCTCCCGCCCCTGGCCCCAGCCCAGCACCCAGATCGCCAGGGCGGCGACCAGACAGACGACGATGTACTCGGGCCGCGCCACCCAGAAGACCGGCGCGTCGATGAGCAGATCGCGCAAGGTCCCGCCGCCGACGCCCGTGACCGCGGCGAAGAAGCCGAAGGTGATGATGTCGTGCTTGCGCCGCGCCGCGGCCAACGCCCCGGACGCCCCGAAGACCGCCACGGCGGCGTAGTCCAGCACGGTCAGGGTCGCGGCGAGCGGGTCCATGTCGCCCTTGATGCGGTGGCGCGTGACGGCGCGCAAGCCGGCCGCTAGAACCGCGCCATGTCAGAACCCAAACGCGGCTGGTTCGCCCGGCTCACGGAGGGGCTCACCAAATCCTCGAAGCAGATGGGCGAGCAGATCGCCCAGGTCTTCGTGGCCAAGGAGCCCCTGGATCAGGCCAAGCTCGACGAGCTGGAAGAGATGCTGATCGAGGCCGACCTCGGCCCGCACTCCGCCGCGCGCATCACCGAACGCTTCGCGGCCGAAAAGTTCGGCAAGGA